>JAKSDM010001798.1 GCA_022360135.1 Pseudanabaenales cyanobacterium
AGGGTCAACTTCTCGCCGATAGGGGCGCGCCATTGGTAATGCTGAATCTGATCGGTGCTGGGCAACACGTCGACCACAGCCAGTTCGGCCTCAAACAGGGTGTTAATCAGACTGCTTTTTCCGGCGCCAGTACGTCCCGCCAGCAGAATGTTGAGCGGTTTTTGCTCGACTGCTTCGGCGGGCTCCGCTTGAGCCAGAATGTCTTGGAGGGTTTGAGTCTTCGCCTGAGGCAGGGTCGGGTTCGGCGAGGACAGATCCGCCAGCGGCGGCGTACTACCGCCATAGAGCCCGATCGCCTGCTGACATAAATTTCGCAGCGCCGCTTCCCGCAGCAGCTGGCTCAAATTCACCAACAGTTGCTGATTGGCCTGGTCGCTATAGCGCTGACTGGCCTGTTTCGCCGCCGCCGCCGCTGGATTCAAGAGCCACTGGGCCCAGTTCCAGACTCGCCACAATTTACGCGCCGATGGCTCCAGTTTCTGGTAAACCTCGTAGGCCTGGTAGGCTTGCCCAACGGTGACTTGATTCAGCACCGGAGATAACTTCTGCATCCACTGATCCAGGTCATCGACGGTTCCCCGGATCAACCCATAGGCTTGGGGAACGTAAATATTCAGCAGGGGATATTTGACGTCCGGGTAGTAAACATGGGCGACTTCTACCACCACTGCTTGACAGCGCCGCCAAAAAGCTGGCCAGTCTTCCCAGATCGGCTGATCATCCCGCGCCGCCTTCAGAATCCCTTGGATTGCGGCTTCGGCTTGCTGAACCGCTTCATTCCCTGCTGGCGGTCCAATTTCATCCGCCGCCTCCAGTTCCTGACTGATTTCTGCGGCCACGGCCTCCAACTGATCGGCCAGGGAGCGAGTCCATCTGACCAGCAGCCAACGTGAGCCCACAAAGAGGAGGATAAACACGCCCCAGATCCAATTAATCCCCCACTGGTGAATTTGCCATCCTGCAGAAACCAGCAAGAAACTCACGACGGTTGCGATCGGGAGGATCAACACAACCCACTGCCATAGTTTTAATCGCATCATGACGAACTTTCACCGTTTAATCCCTTTAAATCTTTCCTTCGCCGCCTCAAAGGCTGCTTGCATCACCGCCTGAATTTTCTCGGGATCGGGTTTCTTGCCGCCGATTAAATCACCAAAGTAAACGCAGGCCCCTTCCCCTAGGGCCCAGGTGTAGGCGGCGGCCCAGGACGCTGCAATCACACTGCCAAAACCAGGGACAAACTTGATTAACTCCCGGCCGATCGCCTGGGCCAGAAAGCCGCCCGCGATCGTACTGACGACGCCGCCCGCCTGAGATGGGGTCAGCGTCTGTCCATACAGTTTGCCCAGCAGTCCCACCATGGAAACTTGCAAAGCCGTCAGCACCGGCATGGTGGCAAAGGGCAGCGGCACGGCGGCGATCGTGGCGGCGATCACAGCGAAGGCCATAATATAATGACGTCCGGCATCCCGGTAGAGATGCCCTAGTTGTTCGCCCGCATCCTCATCCAAGAGCTGATACATCGCCCGAGCCTCCACTTCCGGCAGCAGGTCCGCCAGGGCGTCTCTCAGCGCCTCCAAGCCATAAAACACAGGCGTATAGCCGTCTTCCTCCAGGGTGAAGTCAATCAGCACGGCCCGATCAGAGATGTCGGCAAAGGTTTGCTGAATGGCTGTGAAGGCTCGAATAACCGCCTCATAGTCGGGGGGATAGCTGGGATGATCGGCGGCATGGGGCGGATACACCTCATGCAAACAGGTCACTGCCAGCAGACAGGGAATATCTGGATACTGGCGGCGCAGCTGCTGAGCCATGTGGCGTAGCGTATCGATGGCGAAATCATTGATTTTGACCGTCAGAATCAAGATTCTCGCCCGATGGCTTTCCTGCTGTAGATCCTGGCTGAGTTCTTGAATGATGGCTGGCGTGTCTTGGTTGACATCCCCCAGGCCAACCGTATCAGTAAAAATTAGCAAGGGCAGGTCGCTGGACGGATAGGCATAGCGTTCCGTGTGCTGGGTGTGGGGCCGAAATCCCTGGCCCACAATTTCAGCTGAAACACCCGTCAGTCCGCGCACAATCGAACTTTTCCCGGCTTGCGGCTTACCCAACAGCAGCGCTTCCGTAGTGGGCAACTGCGCCCGTACAGCCGCCAAAATTTCCGCCACCTGCGTTTCACTAACGCTAAACCACTGAATCGCTCGCTGGGCCGCTAGCTCTAGCGGCCATAGTTTGACCAAACGTTCAGTCGCAGACTTCCAGACATCGGTAATGGGATTTGCCCAGGCTGCGCCATCAGCCCCAGACGCCCCACTATCAGTGGGTTCACTCACTGGCTGGGAATCCACTGAGGGCGCATCAGCATCTTGTGGCTCAGTCATTTCCGCTCCCCCTGCCTCCCCTGCTCCCCCTACCTGTCAGATTGTGAGGATGAGTTTCAGGAGATGTTTCTAGCTATTCTAAGAATAGTCTTTAAAGACCGTCAACAGAGGCTTTCCATCACTTTACCGTCAGTTCAAACGAAAATCTGAAGGGACCCCATCTGCAGCTATAGCAATTCTCACTTAGATTGAACACATTTCGGCAAGGTGGGATACGGGGTGTAGGGTGTAGAGTGTAGTCAATGCAATTGAGAATCGCTATAAATCAATAGTTTGGGCGACGGTTTGGGCGCTAAAACCATCGCTAGAGGTGACTCGCACCTGAATTTGAGCCATATCTTCAAACCAGCTAGGATCTATTTCCAGACTCGCTTGAGTTTGGTCAAAGCCCACAGTTTCCCAAGTGGCGCCGCCATCCTTACTAATCTCCACCAGATAAGAAATGCCGCCGGTTGGTCTTGCCAAAGCACGGCTGACATCTGCGGCAGTGACCGTCCACTCAATGGTCAGGTTTTCAGGCGTCAGCCCCCGCAAAGCAGCCCCTTCGGCAGCTGCTGTTGAGCGAATATCCTGTACTGGAGTCGCTGTGGCTGTTCGGGTAAAGGTGGCGATCACCTGATCCGCCATCAGAAGTTCTAGGGTGGCCCCCTCTGGATCCGAGAGAATCACCATATCCACAATGCCGGTCTGCTGATCGTCATCGCGGCAGATATCGGGATAGAAATTGGCCGCTTGTTCTCTCACCAACTC
>JAKSDM010001207.1 GCA_022360135.1 Pseudanabaenales cyanobacterium
AGGCAGTCCTGCAGCAATCTTTTGTTGATACGGCGTTGCCCGCTTGCTATCAGGCTTGGGGGGTAAAGTGGCCTGAAAATAGAGCATATTGCCAACCCGCACTAGAGCCACCTTGGTGCAGGCATCTTTTAGCCGTTGATTTGCAGCTGCAACCGTGTACTCTGTCTTCGGCATCGTCTTTTAACATATGATTAAAACTATGATTAACATAAAACAATATTAAACGATATCAACGCACATGAGAACTATTGTTTCAGGGTGGGACGAGAGCCTGGAACGCCTGGAATCATTGACTTTCGTATTACAACAGCCGTATGAGATCAAACATACCGGCGCGCCCATGTTCGCTGAGCTCTACAGCAAGCCTGATCGGCTTGAGCTATTCATGGACGCAATGAGCGGAATTTCTGCGGGTAATTTTCAGACCTTTGCCGAGAAGTTCGATTTCTCCCGTTATCACAAAGTCTGTGATGTGGGTGGCGCAACCGGACAGTTGTCAATGCTTGTTGCCCGCAAGCACCCTCATCTTCAATTCATTTCTGCGGACCTGCCAGAGGTCACCCAGATCGCCGAGCAGAAAATAGCGGCCGCTGGACTCGCAGATCGGATCACCGCTAAGTCTCTCGATTTCTTCGCTGATCCTCTGCCGAAAGCAGATGTGATAACTATGGGCATGATTCTTCACGACTGGAATCTAGAGAAAAAAATGCACCTTGTTCGTGCAGCCTACGATGCCCTGCCTCCTGGGGGCGCGTTCGTCGTTATCGAGAACCTGATTGATGACGCGCGACGTGAGAACGAGTTTGGGCTGATGATGTCGCTCAATATGCTGATCGAGTTCGGTGACGCATTCGACTTCACCGCCGCCGATTTCTTTGGGTGGTGCCGCGAGGTTGGCTTCACTAAAACCGAAGTGATTCCCTTGGCAGGCCCGGTAAGCGCCGGCGTGGCCTACAAGTAACAGAAGTGAATGGTGGCTTGCCTGACCATTCACTGCTGACAAAGCTCAGCGGCGTCTCGCCAATCTAAAATCGATTGACGTATGCTGATGGGGGTCGCCATCAAGTACGGCAGAACCAGCCTCCAATATACTAAAGCGAGCGACTCCATCCGAAAAGACCGTCGCTCCTCTATCGCTGTGGATGCGGAAACGATGCAAACCACGCCTCATGAGGCGATGACGAATGAAGCGGTAATGGCTAACGGTCGAGCCCACTAATCTTATCCAGACATGCTCCCTGCGTTGGGTAAGATGCTTGCGGTGCGATCGCCCGTTTAACTAAGGATCGGTCAATCAATAATTGTCGCAATCTGAGGGATGGCTCGATAATTCCATTTCGGCAATAAATCATCAAATACGATCTTTAAGTTGCGTTTGATTTCATCCGTAGCATTACGACCCGTCCGATCCCGAATATCTCACAAATATTAAAGAAAGGGGAGTCTCAAAAACAGCGAAACTTATATTTAGCAAAGACTTCAACTGTTTCAAATGATGACTTCCCTTAATACAGAGTGTATCTCAA
>JAKSDM010000017.1 GCA_022360135.1 Pseudanabaenales cyanobacterium
AGAAGTCGGTGTTGCTAGGAGTTATGAATTTAGTTAGCTTAGAGTTTTCTTTTTCTTGGTCTTCTTCTGTTTTGCTCGACGGGCTGCTGTATGGGCCTTCTTTACCCATTCAGCTAACATCCCAACATCCTCAAACACAGCACTGGCAATTGGTAGTACGACATCTCGATAGATTTCCCATTACGGTTGTAGATAAACGGTCCCGTCTCCGCTGCGATATAATCACCTCGATTGTCATCATCTACCTTGAAATAAAGTGCTTCATAGGCGATCAAGGCAAACATCACTCCTTCTAGATACAGCCCATATCCGCCAAACATCCCTTGCGCCGTCACTGGCGCCACACAATTCAGGCGACTCACCACCTGATCGCGAAATTGTTGTTTGTCTGACTTCGTCATTTTTTTAGCGCTGGGGAATTTATTCATCATCATTCCATTGTTCTCACCATCGACAATTTGGCTAACCAGGGAGGGATTGGTGTAGGGTGAGGCAAATGAAAACTGTTATAGATGACAAAGGTGGCAATCCCACATGTGATCACAATTGTCACATTGACTTTCATATCTATAATATCGAGCAGATATTTCGGTTTTAAAGGGTTAGAGTCCATTAGATTTGCTTCAGCTTAGTAACTTGGAAAGTGATCATGCATAAGCAACTTCTGCTCGGCTGTGTGCTTGGCTTGAGTGTTTTACAAACAGGTTACCTGGTGAGTTGGGCGGCTCCGGTCGCTCAATCATCAACCCACACCTTGCTTGAAGATAACCAGATTGAGGTTGCAGATAGATTACCGGCTGCGATCGCCCAATCTCTCCTAGATGGAGCTCCAGCAATCACCGACTACGAAACCTATGTGGAACCCGGGGAGTTTTCGATTGACTACCCAGCAGGCTGGGTGGTTGAACGAACTGACAACAACTCTGTGCAGATCACCAGCTATGTACCTGCATCAGAGCGTGATCCAACTCAAAGCGAGGATATTAAAACGGAAGTCTGGCTGATTCCAGAAGATCCTGCTGCTGTCGTCGATCGCGCCTTAAACGATATTGCAGAAGATGGCTCGGAAATGAGGAATTACAGCGCCCTTATGGTTGATAACCAACCTGCCCTGATGCTCTGGCTCTCGAAGCGACCGCTCGATTTTCCCAATGCGATCCTCACCTATGTTGGCTACGGTAATCAGGAAACCGCTGTGATTGTTAGCTCCTATACGGCCAGTAATCCTAACGCCGAGGCGGTTATTCAACGTATCCACGCCTCCTTTAATAGCCAGTGGCAAGAAGGAAGCGCCGGACCTGAGGAGTGAAGGAGGCAAAAATTTCCAGGTGAGCCGATCGAGACACGTCAGTCTGAGATAATTAACCCGATGTCTGAGAAGCGTTCGATAGCTTGGAAGCAAGTAATTTCACGACTGAAGCCTTATTTGCGGTGGGTTATTCTGGGCGGCGTCTTATTTTTTCTGGCTGAGGCGCTCAAAGACAACTGGCGGGAAGTCACAGCCATCCGCATTAATCGGGCTGGATTGGCTTGTTTGACGATCTCTCTAGGCGTTACCTTACTGGCCCACATATGGTCTGGCTGGGTTTGGAGTTGGATTGTGCGCGAATTTAACCAGCCTGCAGATGGGATTTGGGGAGTGCAGACATACCTGAAAACGAATATCGCCAAGTATCTCCCCGGCAATGTATGGCATTTCTATGGCAGAGTTAGGGCGGTTCAAACCCTGGGAGCCTCCTCCGGGACAGCTATTCTGAGTGTTCTCATGGAACCCTTGCTGATGGCGGCTGCAGCGCTGATTCTGGCGCTACTCAGTAGTCAGCAACGATGGGGCGTTCAAATCCTCTTTCTGGCGGCCATTCTGGCTAGCGTTCATCCCCAGATTCTGAATCCTCTCCTGAGTCGCCTCAGCCAGGCAAAAGCCAAAGTGCAGGGTCTAGCCGAGTCTGACTCCCCTCCTCGGATTAACCGCTATCCCTTCCGTCCCCTAGCTGGAGAGATCGGGTTTGTTTGTCTCAGGGGCCTAGGGTTCGTACTCACAGTACTGGCGCTCAAAGTAATTTCCCCAATGCAAATTTTGCCTTTAATCAGTGCATTTAGTCTGGCTTGGCTATTAGGACTCGTCGTTCCCGGCGCACCTGGAGGAATAGGGGTGTTTGAGGCGACTGCGATCGCCTTGCTCAACAACCAGTTCTCTACCGGCGTCATCCTTAGCAGTGTGGCTTTCTATCGTCTAATTAGCACCCTAGCCGAAGCGGGGGGAGCAGGATTAGTTTGGCTAGATGAGCGTTGGAGCCAAAGGTTGTTAAGCTGAAAAGCAATTGTTTTTGTGTTGTCAGGGTACGTGAATTTGAATCGTCATTCAATTCAGTAGTCAACCATCTAGCCTGAAATAGCGTTAGCTAGCCTATGAACCCCTCTATTATTGCTTCGGAAGACGGAACCACTCCCTCATCACTTGACGCCGACCTAGATCTTTCGGTAATAGCGCCCATATACAACGAATCTGAGAGTATCCCCTCTCTACTTGAGGCGATCTTCAATGCCCTGCAAGACCTGCCGATTAGCTATGAGCTCATCTGCGTTGATGACGGTTCCAATGATGGCTCTGGGGAACTGCTAAAACAGCAGGCAGGCGTCAGGAAGAACCTGATAGTGGTCTTACTGAGGCGAAACTATGGCCAAACGCCTGCCATGGCGGCTGGATTCAATTACGCTAGAGGCCGCACCATTATCACCCTGGACGGCGACCTGCAGAACGACCCAGCCGATATTCCCCACCTCATGGCTAAGCTAAACGAAGGCTACGACTTGGTCAGCGGTTGGCGCCAGCATAGACAAGATAACGTCATTACTCGTTTGCTGCCCTCTAAGATCGCCAACTGGCTGATTGGCCGGGTGACGGGGGTTAAAATCCATGACTACGGCTGCTCTCTGAAAGCTTACCGCGCAGAACTGGTGAGGGATATGAACCTGTATGGCGAGTTGCATCGGTTCCTACCGGCTTTGGCTTTTATTGAAGGGGCCAGAATTACAGAGATGCCTGTCAACCATCATGCTCGACGCTACGGCAAGAGCAAATACGGGCTCTGTAGGACACTCCGAGTCATGATGGACTTGTTTACCATCTACTTTATGAAGAAATTTTTAACCCGACCCATGCATGTGTTTGGCGCCTTCGGTATGGTATCAACCTTATCTGGCATTGGGCTGAGTATCTATCTGGGCTTGATCAAATTTGGCCTGGGGAAGGAAATTGGCAACCGACCTTTGCTATTTTTGGCCATTGTGCTCTTCCTAACCGGCATTCAACTGTTCAGCTTTGGTTTATTGGCTGAACTTCTGATGCGGACCTATCACGAATCCCAGCGGCGTCCAATCTATCGCGTCAGAGAAGTTGTTGGCGGGGAAAATTTGTAAACTTAAGCACATGGCTATAGCAGACATTCTGCCAAGGCCGTTAATCAAGGGTTTGTAGAGTCGATGAATATTAATCCGAGTATTATTCAACCAGCGCTGGAGGCGACCTTACTTGCTTTGGGCAAATTTCCCTCGGCAGGGGATATAGGGAGCCCATCGTAGGTAATGAGGCTGGCTACCTGCGGGCTAATTCTGAGCTCCAAGAAATCAGGTTCCACTTTGAGCCACTTGAGGTTCTCAATGGAGTTCCTCAACCCATTCGAAGCTGGCAATTCCCTTATATTCTTGCGTTGATGGCGACAGCCATTTTCTTGAGATTCCGGTTGAAGATTGAGTAGCTGAAGATTGAGTTGTTTATGATACGTGTTGGTTCATTTGCAGCAGGATAAGTACTGTGGTTTCCCAAAAAAAATCAATTGATGTGCCACCGTTTACCTATTGGCTCAGTGGCATTGTCGAAAAGCATGCGAACACTTTGATCCACCTGTCCAAAATTGAAACGAGCTATTATCAAGAAGCGCTTGAGCCCATTGAGATTGAGCAGCCCATCTTTATCTGTGGTTTAGCTCGGGCGGGCACAACGATTTTGCTTGAGCTACTGAGCACCCATCCCGATGTCGCAACCCACCAGTATCGAGACTTTCCCATGCTGTATACGCCTATCTGGTGGAACTGGTTCTTAGATCGAATGCCAAAGCAGCCGCAAGCACCTGTTGAACGAGCCCACAAAGACGGCATTCTAGTCACTCCAGAAAGTCCAGAGGCCCTGGAGGAAGTCCTGTGGATGAAGTTCTTCCCTCATGCCCACAACCCAGAGGTGAGTAGTGTCCTGGATACTGAAGCTGAAAACCAACCTTTTGAACATTTCTATAAAGAGCACATTCGTAAAATCCTTCTGGTTCGTAGGGGACATCGGTATGTTTCTAAGGGAAACTACAATTTTGCTCGAATTCAGTATTTGCTCCGGCTATTCCCAGATGCTAGATTTCTGATTCTAGTCCGAGACCCGAAGACGCATATTGCCTCTTTGATGAAGCAACATCATCTACTCTGTCGTGAAGCGTCTCGAAACGAGAGAATCTTAATCCATATGCGACGAGGTGGACACTTTGAGTTTGGCCTTGACCGACGTCCTATCAATCCCAATAACATCTCTCTAACCCATGAGATTCTTAATCTCTGGCTTCAAGGAGAAGAGGTGAAGGGGTGGGCTCGTTACTGGGCTGGGCTTTATGAATGGATGCTAGAAACAATCAATCGTAACGAACATCTAAGTCGGGCAAGTCTGATTGTGCATTATAAAGAGCTCTGTGACTATCCCCAAGAAACCTTGACGCAAGTTTCTCAACATTGTCGTCTCGTTTTTGAAAAACCCCACTTTGACGAACTGGTGGTGCGACTCAGGTATCCCTCCTACTATAGAGTTAACTTCTCTGATGATGAGCTAGCTATTATCCAGGAAGAGACCCAGGCTGTTTGTCAACGTCTTGGTATCAGAGCAAAGACATAATTGTCAATGCACTAGTTTGAAGTGCGGACTGTTTGCTATAGCAGCAGTTTAATTCAATTAAAAATCCCCTGAACAAACGTTCAGGGGACTTAATCAGGCTTCTAACCTAATACGCTAACCAAAGGCACTCGCCGTTGAGGCTATGACAAAGGCGGCGTAGGTAAAAACGTAACCAGCTGCGAAGTGAGTCAGACCCACCAAGCGAGCTTGAACGATGGATAGAGCGACGGGCTTATCCTTCCAGCGAACTAGGTTCGCTAGCGGAGTCCGCTCATGCGCCCAAACCAGGGTTTCAATCAGTTCTTGCCAGTACCCTCTCCAGGAGATCAGGAACATGAAACCAGTCGCCCAAACCAGGTGTCCAAAGAGGAACATCCAGGCCCAGACTGCTATGCTGTTCATGCCGTAGGGGTTATACCCATTGATCAACTGAGCAGAGTTCTGCCAGAGGTAATCTCTGAACCAACCCATCAGGTAGGTCGAGGACTCATTGAACTGAGCTACATTTCCCTGCCAGATTGTCAGATGCTTCCAATGCCAATAGAAGGTGACCCAACCTAAAGTGTTCAGCATCCAGAACATGGCCAGGTAGAAAGCGTCCCAAGCGGAGATATCGCAAGTGCCGCCCCGACCCGGACCATCACAGGGGAAGCTATAGCCGAAGTCTTTCTTGTCGGGCATAAGCTTGGAACCCCGAGCATCCAGAGCACCCTTGACCAAAATTAGGGTGGTGGTATGCAAGCCTAGAGCGATCGCATGATGAACCAAGAAATCGCCAGGGCCAACGGTCAGAAATAGGGAGTTAGTTCCACTATTAATTGCATCTAGCCAACCCGGCAGCCAAACGCTGGCGCCACCTGCTCCAGCTAGACTATCGGGGTTAGACAAATAGATGTCGAAGCCATAAAGCAACTTACCGTGAGCCGCCTGAATCCACTGAGCAAATACAGGCTCAATTAAGATTTGCTTCTCAGGTGTCGCAAAGGCGTTCATTACGTCGTTGTGACAATACAAACCGAGCGTATGGAAGCCTAGGAATAAAGAGACCCAGCTCAAGTGAGAGATAATAGCCTCTTTGTGCTCCAGAGCTCGACCTAAGACGTTATCTTTATTCGCTTCGTGGTCATAATCACGCACAAAAAAGATAGCGCCGTGGGCAAAAGCGCCCACCATCAAGAAACCGGCAATGTACTGGTGATGGGTATACAACGCTGCCTGAGTCGTAAAGTCCTTAGAAATAAAGGCATAGGACGGCAACGAGTACATATGCTGGGCGACCAGCGAGGTGACCACGCCCAAACTAGCCAAAGCCAAAGTCAGCTGGATGTGAAGGGAGTTGTTAATCGTGTCAAACAGACCTTCATGTCCTCGACCCATCTTGCCTGCGAAGGGGGTTCCTGGAGTAGGCGCATGGGTATCCAGAATCTCCTTCATGCTGTGGCCAATGCCAAAGTTGGTTTTGTACATATGGCCGGCAATCACCAACAAACAGCCCCAAGCGAGATGGTGATGGGCAATATCGGTTAACCACAGAGACTCAGTTTGGGGATGGAAACCACCCAAGAAAGTCAAAATTGCGGTTCCGGCTCCTTGAGCAGTCCCAAATACATGACCTGGCGTATCCGGATTCTGAGCATAGACAGCCCAGTTACCCGTAAAGAAAGGCGCTAAGCCAGCCGGGTGAGG
>JAKSDM010000273.1 GCA_022360135.1 Pseudanabaenales cyanobacterium
GCTATCTGAGAACTTTCAGTTTCCGACCCTTCCGCCTGAGTTTGGCAATGGACCCTTGAATGGGGTCTCCCCGTTAGAGTCATCTGGACTGACTGAAGGTCAGCCAACCAATCCCAGTAACCGACCTCAGCTACCCGCTGGACTTCCCACCCAAACCAGCAAACCAGATAACCAACCTGCGCCCGAGCCGACTGCCGGAGGTAACCGACCCGACGACCCAGATTAGCCTGGGTCAATCCATTTCTAACGTATCCTCCCTTAGGACTACCGTGTACACACAAGTCAGAGCCGGAGTCATTTCAGCCCCCTAAATCCCCCAATTCTGGGGGACTTTGAACTTTGATCCCCCCCAGAATTGGGGGGTTAGGGGGCCAGATCGGCGAATTCGCAATCGGAGTCGAGATCTGTGTACACCGTAGCCCTTAGCAAGGGTCCCGGGAAGACGCTGAGAATTGCCTTTGATAGTCATGGGTCTTGGGGGGTATTGTTTTGA
This sequence comes from Pseudanabaenales cyanobacterium, assembly GCA_022360135.1. Classification (GTDB taxonomy): domain Bacteria; phylum Cyanobacteriota; class Cyanobacteriia; order Phormidesmidales; family Phormidesmidaceae; genus JAKSDM01. The sequence goes on from JAKSDM010000273.1 coordinate 494, forward strand.
CTGTTATTGGGGCTAGCTTTCAACTTGTCATTGCTCAGGTAGTCCGCTATCCAATTCTCAGGCAGGATTTGAGTGCTTGTTTTTTCGGCGTATTCTGTTAAGTCGTCTGATTGATTCAATTGGCTTCGCGGCATTGGTTTTTGATCGCCTATGGCGGCTTCAGCAGACGTTGCCGGTGAAGATAGCGCTCCGGGAAGACGATTGATATCGAGGGTTTCTATATCGTTTAGCGCTTCTTGCGCCGATCGGTAACGCTGGCTGAAGTCATAGCGAACCATTTTGCTAAGGATGGCGGCTAAATCAGGGTTGAGGTTAGGGACTTTGTGCCGCCATATGACTTCACCGGTTGAGCTGCGCCGCATTGATTGGGGTGGAATGCCAGTCAATCCTTCAATGGCCATGATGCCTAAGGCGTAAAGGTCGCTGCTAAAGTTGGGAATGCCAGCAGATTGTTCACTCGGCATATAGCCTTGGGTGCCAATGCCAATGGTTGAGGTTATTCTGGCGTCGGTATCGATCAGTTGGCTAGAGATCTGTTTGACAGCGCCAAAGTCTATCAGTATCAATCGATTATCGGCCCGTCGCCGAATAATGTTGGAGGGTTTGATGTCCCGATGAATGACGCCTTGGCTATGGACAAATTTAATCACGGGCAACAAATCGCTCAGGAGCTTGGCCCCGGCATACTGAGATAACGGTTTGTGAACCGCCAGCTCCTCACGCATAAGCTGTCCTTCGATCAGTTCTTGCACTAGATAGAAGGATTGATTAGTTTCAAAGTAGGCTAATAATCTGGGAATTTGATCGTGTCGCCCAAGTCTTTCTAGCGTTTCGGCCTCCCCAGCAAATAGGCGCTGCGCCAGCCTATGGGCTTTTGGATTATCGCTAACGATTTTGAGTTGTTTAACTACGCAAATAGGCCGACCCGGTCTTTGGACATCTTCGGCTAAGTAAGTTTCGCTAAATCCGCCGGATCCTAACAATTTGACGATGCGGTAGCGATCGCTTAAAACCTGGCCTACCACCTCCGATGCTCGTTCCTCAAGCAAATCCTTCAGATCGTCTTGCTGACTAATGATCTCTTGAACGATAGGGGAAGTTACATACCGCGCTAAGGTGCTGCGTAGTCGCTGCTTTTTAAGCTGTTCGGCGATAATGCCAGCAATAAAATGGGCGAATCCGACTGAAATAATTGTAAAGACAGGAACTGGAATGGGTAAGATCCAGCCTGCCCAAACAAAAAAGACACCGCCTATTGTTAACCAAACAACTGCGCCGCCGAGAACCCAAACAAACCCCTGAAGGGGTTTGTTCGATAAACGCAGGCAGGCGATTACGCCTACCCCTACCCCAAGCGCCAATAAACCCCGTTGCCAAGGCTGTTTAGCAATCTCCACCAAGGCATTGCCAGCCCGCAGTGTGGCGATCGCATTCGCCTGAATCTCTACCCCATACATGGGCTCGGGGTATAACAAGGTTTGGGAAAAAGGGGCCAGATGACGGTCTCGACGAATGGCGGCGGTGGCGCCAATCAGCACAATTTTATCCTTAAAGACAACCCCCGATTGCAATACATTCTTCCACGGGTCTGGATCGATAACATACCAGAAGGGGATGTGTTTGAAGGTTTGATCAGGGCCATAGAAAAAGATATTCGCGTCCTTGGGTTGCAGATAGTCTACCTTGGCGGCTTGTAACGTTGCTTCTGCAAAGGTGGCGGTTGTCGTTAGCGATTGAAATAAGGCGGACTCAGGGTCAACTTCAGATCTCTCCTGAGAGGCCGCCAACTGGAGCACCATCTTTTCCTGGTCCAGTTGGTTCCGGATAAATTGTCTTCCCAGTTGATGAATCCTGCCATCCGGTTCAACCGGAACATTAATTAAGCCGCATAAGGCAGGTGTCGACTGAAACTTTGGCAAAGGCAAAATCAGTTGGTTCAACTCACCTAGTGAGGTCTGACCAAATCCATACTGAGCCGCTAACACCACGCGATCGCCATAGCGTTTCAGAGAGTCAGCCAAGATATGATCATCGTCTTCGCCATAACTGCTAGGCGTAGAAAACAGTAGATCGATCGACACTGACCTGGCCCCCGCCGCCATCAATTTATCGATCACAATAGCGTAGGTTTGACGCTTCCAAGGCCAAGCCTGGATAGGCTCCAAGGCTGGATAATCTTGGGGAGTTTTGAGATATTCCTGCCCTAGAGATAAGGATTCCTGATCAATGGCGAGAATAATAATGTCGTCAGGAGCGGCAATGGGTCCACGAAGATCGAATAGAAAAGTTTGAAATTGTCTTTCCCAAGCACTCAACCAAGCCGAATCAAACGCCGTAGAACCGGCTAGGGCAATCACCCAAAATCCAGTTAATAGGTGGCGCCGGAGACTGATTGAGAGCCGACGGCGCAGCCATTCTCTTAGCTTGGTTTGATTTGTCAGATTGACAGTGGGAACATCTGATAAAGAAGGCATTAAGATAAATACCCTATATGAACAGATGAGTGACTATTTGCTAACTCGACAGGGTCACAAGTATTTATAGGCTTTTTTGTGAAAGTGCCTATTGAAAGTGCCTATAATATATGGAGATATGCTTATCGAAATTTATTAGCGCTTTCTACTTATGGTCCTTAAGTTAGGTAAAGTAATTCATCAAACAAAGTTTTTTAGAAAGTCTTAGGCTTCAAGCTAACTGCACTATTTGATCCTCAATCTTATTTTCCCCCTACACCAGATACATAGTCGTTCGGGTGAGTTTTATCACTCTAGCACTTTTGCTCGGGAGAACTATTCAACCGATTCGGCCAGTATTTTGGTCAGGATCTATTCTCAGTATGCAGTCCTTCAGGACCGAATCTTTGGAAATTCGGTTTCTGAATAGGTTAACTTTCTAGAACTGTCGCCTGGTTGCATCATTTACATTTATTACTTGAATCATTATTTTTATGCCAATTCCCCTCTTAAACCGTCTTTCTATTTTTGTGGACGGTAACAACATGTTCTACGCCCAGCAAAAGAATGGCTGGTTTTTTGATCCTAAGCGGGTGCTTGAGTATTTTCTTAAGGAGACGGCAGGAGTTGTATTAGTCAATGCTTTTTGGTATACAGGTCTAAAAGATCCTCAAGACCAACGGGGTTTCCGAGATGCTTTAATTAGCCTAGGCTATACTGTCCGCACTAAAATTTTAAAGGAATACTATGATGATAACTCCGGACGCTACTCCCAAAAAGCAAATTTGGATATTGAAATCGTTGTAGACATGTTTAATACGGTCGAACAATACGATCGCGTCGTGCTGTTCAGCGGTGACGGCGACTTTGAGCGAGCAATTGAGTTATTGCGGTCTAAAAGCACCCACATTACCGTTGTTTCCACCGAGGGGATGATCGCTCGTGAACTAAGAAACGCCACTGATCGCTATATCGATCTTAATACCATGCGTTCTTTTATTGAAAAGACAGATGGTTAGGAATTGGAGATTGGAATGAAAGGTACTAAAGTAGAGTTTTGAGTTCAAAATACTCACCGAGAAAGGCAAACTGAGAAAGACAAACCGAGAAAGGCAAAGCTTTACAAAATTCAAAATACTTTCCAAGCAGGGAAAATCTCTACAAAATTCAAACCCTAACCATTGATTTTTAAAACTCCTGACTTCTGATTTAACGGTTGCGGGATAGCAAAAAAAAGTAAATCAGTTGGAGTACAGCATAGAAGGCAGTTGCAACATAAGTCCAAGCGGCTGCTTGCAGTACGGCTTTAGCCCCTTCATTTTCCTCACCTTGCAAGATACCGAGTTGATTAATTAACTTCAGGGCGCGACGAGAGGCGTCGAATTCTACTGGCAGGGTAATTAGATGAAAGGCGATAACAGCTGCGAAGAGAATAATACCGATGGTCGATAGGCCGGTTGCCGCCAGAAAAACCCCTGCAATAACTAGCATAGGTCCGATCTGAGAACCGATATTGGCGGCCGGCGCCAAGGCGGCCCGGAAGTTCATAAAGGCATAACCTCGATAATCTTGCAAAACATGGCCGCACTCATGGGCGGCGATAGCGGCGGCGGCCAGAGAGTCTGAGTCATAAATACCCTGAGAAAGTCGAACTGCTTTTGCCCGAGGATCATAGTGGTCGGTCAACTCTCCAGCGACTGGTTCAACTTTCACCCCGGTAATGTTCATTTTTTGCAAAATGGCTCGGGCCGTTTGAGCCCCTGTCATGCCAAGCTTTGAGCGAACCTGAGCATAGCGGCGATAGGTTCCTTTTACCCGGTTCTGAGCCCAAAACATTAGCAATATACCAGGAATAACAATCAGGTATGCGGGATGGAAAAACATAGACGCTCAACACGTGGCTTCTTAACGGTCTTCTCGCAGCTTAGCTTAAAAATCTTTAGTTAGACTCTCCTGCTTGCTCATTCAATTGCTGCAGCAAACGTCCTAACTCCTGTTGCGCTTGCCCATAGCGCTGCCAATCTCCTTGACGGAGGGCGGCTTGACCTTGCTGGTAGGTTTCTAAAGCGGACTTAACCAGCGGCGAAACGGTGTCTGGCAATGGCAATGCAGGTTGTCCCGTGGGTTGGGCTGGAGGTTGAGAATCTAGGGCTTGCCCTTCACCGAAAATGACATTCAGAGATTTTTCCAGGGTTTCCGTCATTACAGTTTGATCGCCATAGGCCACAATTACGCGCTTAAGTTGCGGCAATTCTCCCCTTTCGGCCCTCAAATAGATCGGTTCTACATAGAGTAATGACTGCTCAATGGGGATGACCAGCAAATCGCCCCGAATCACCCGAGACCCTTCTTGACTCCAAAGGGTAAGTTGCTCAGAGATATTGGGCGTTTGATCAATCCGGGCTTCAATCTGACTGGGACCATAGACAAGTTCTTGTTTGGGGAACTCGTACAGCAGCAGCTTGCCGTAACCTTCGCCATCAGAACGCGCTGTCATCCAAGCCACCATGTTGTCCTTGTTATTGGGCGTAAAGGGCAAGATCGAGAGAAACTCCTCCTGTGATGCTTCTGGCAACCGCATGATGGTGTAGTAGGGCCACATCAAGACTTCATTGCCCTCATAATTTTGGAAAGGGAAGCGCCAGAGATCCTCCCGATTGTAGAAAACCTCTGGGTTGACCATGTGATAGGCCTGGTACATTTGCGCCTGCATGGTGAAGAAATCGCGAGGATAGCGAAAATGGGCCTGGATTTCGGGGGGAATAGCGTCGCTGGATTCAAACAGGGTGGGAAAAATCTTGCGGTAGGTCGCCAACACTGGATCTGACTCATCGATTACAAAGAATCGAGCATCGCCGTTATAAGCATCCACAACCACCTTGACGGAATCACGGAGATAGTTCACTCGACTTCTGGCGATGTGTCGAATCGCGTTGCCTTCACCCCCAATTGAGGCAATTGTCCGATCAGCTGTATTGTCTATTAAGATGTCGCCGACATTATTGCTGAAAAGCAGCGGTGTAGAGTAGGGGTAGCGATCGCTCACGGTGAAGGCGTCAATGATCCACTTCAGCCTACCGTTGATCACCGCAATGTAGGGATCGCTATCGAATTGCAGAAAGGGAGCAATCCGATTGACCCGATCACGAATTTGACGGTGGTAGTGAATTCGTGATTGATCGGTGAAGTACTTAGAAAGCAGAATCTTGAAGCTGCCCAGGTTGTAGGTGTAGGCTAATCGCCGCCAAACAGATCCAATGGAGACGCCGCCCTGGCCAGCGTAATCGGTGAGAGCATTTTCGTCGGCGCTCACAGGATAGTCAAATTCTTGAGTGGTTGTCCCGGTAAAGATATAGTCAGCGGTTTTTTCTCCGTAGTAAACGCCGGGTTGTTCAACTTTAAGATCAACCTGAGAGGTCGGCGGAATATCTTTGATGAAGAACTCGGGCAAGCCGTTAGCGGTGACCCGATTGACTGGACTCATGACGACGCCATGGCCATGGGTGTATTTGAGGCGTTGGTTGACCCAGTTTTTCGCCTCTCCCGGCAGACGATCAAAGTCAAATTCCCGGGCTGAGAGCATCACCTGGCGGTAATCTCCATCCAGGGTGTAGCGGTCAACATCAACATCTTCGAACGAGTAATAAGAGCGGATTTCCTGCAGCTGACGATAGGTGCTTTGCAGCGGCCGGTAATCCCAGAGCCGAATATTACGAATGGTAGAGGCGTTATTTTTCAGATCCTGCCGATCCAGCTGGTTTTTGGCCGGAAAGCTCTCCCGCTGCACCTCAGCTAGGCCATAAGCCTGGCGGGTGAATTCAATATTATTGACGATGTAGGGTTTCTCTTTTGCCAGTTCGTTGGGCGCCACAATAATCTGTTGCTGAAACCACGGGTAAGCGACGTTGAACAGCAGCAGAATGGCGATATAGGAAAGGATGCCGATTATCGGCAGAGAAAATCCACTGCGCCACAGGGAGAGGATAAAAAGTCCGGCTACCGCTAGGGTGACGAACCCCATTAACCAGTAGGCGTGCAGCCTGGCATGCACATCTGTGTAGCCCGCCCCAAAGACGACGCCAGATGAAGAATACAACAATTCGTAACGTTCTAACCAAAAGCCGACTGCAATCACCACTGCGATCGCAGCCAACAAAATACACAAATGAGCTTTAACCTTGCCGGTCAAAAAATATTTCCAACCCCGCTCAGGTCTGACTTCTCCCTTAACGCCATAGACGATCAGAGCTATCAACAATCCCCAAAAGAGCAGACCTAATAGCCCCTGCTGAAGCGCTTTGTAGAGAGGTAGGCTGAAGAGATAAAAGCCAACATCCTGTTCAAAGATCGGGTCTTGAATGCCAAACTCACTAGGGTTAAGGTATTTGAGAACGATTTCCCAGGCTGAATTGCTCTCGCTGGCGGCAATTAGCGCCAGTGTCAGAATAACGGCGGCGGCAATATACCGGGGAATCAGGTGAATGAAGGGTTGGAGTCTTAAATCGTTGAGGTAATAAAGGGAGCGATCGCGGGTCAAATGCATCGCCAGCCCATAGTGACTCCAGAGAAAAAGGGTATAGATAACAAAGACGCCGATCCAAATCAGAATCCGCCAGGTAATCTGGGTCCAGAATACCTCTGTGAACCCGATAGATTGGAACCACCAGGATTCTGTCAAGAGATGAATCAGCGTTTCGGAGAAGATAAATAGCAGAATTATCCCCAATAGAAGCGGGATATACACTAGGGCTTGATATCTTTTGATGGGATTTATGGGTTGTTTCACGAGGTTGAAGACAATTTAATTGATTACGGACACCCTATAACTAGGTTAGCGACATAATCGGGTTAATTATCTGCTGAAGCCTGATTCAAACGCAATTTCTCCGCTTTCAGCTGGTTATTCTCTTGCTCTAAGGCTCGGGCGCACTGTAGATTGGCGATGTAAAACTCCATGTAGTGGTCAGTGATAACATCCAAACCTGATTTAGAAAGTGCTTTGAGCAAGCCCAGAAATCGATCCGGCAGTCGTTGCCATAGGGTAGATGTCATCATTAGCTTGCCAAAGGCGTTAAAGTATCTCAACTGACCAAAATGGCCATAGAGACGGGTCAGATTCCAAAGGGTGAAGGGGGGCGGAATCAGGGGAACCGCATCGTTGTTGTTGACGAAACGGAAGCTTCTATAGCGCAAGCCAGAATTCAGTTTATTGACAAATTCCCAATCTCCCACCCGAGGTTGCCCGAAGGTGTAAAGCCCATCAACGTGCAATCCTTGCGCCTGCAAAGAAACCGCCGCCAATGCCGCCAATGCCCCGCCCAAACTATGACCGGTAACAAATAGTTTTGTGTCTGGCGTACGCCACTGCTGAAGCTGTTCAACCACGTCTAATTCTACACTCGCCCATGCCTCAAAGAAGCCTCGATGAACTTTACCCGCAGGTGAGGCGGTCGCCTGAGAAACTTGAAGTTTGAAAGGGATTAATTGCAGGTTAAAGTTGGTTTGCCAATCTTTAAGCTGTTGACTTCCTCTGAAGACGAGTACAATCAAATTCTTTTTTCTAAAGACAAAGGATTGGGTGTCGGTCTTTTTATTTTCGATATAGTTGAAGTGCTCATCAATGTTTAAGTCAATCTTCTTTCCACTTTCACGCAACCAGTCCTTAACCACCTCTCTAAAGAATATTTCATCCGAAAGGGTTTGATAGTCTTCTTCAAATTCTTCAGTCAACCAATACTTAACAATATCCCGAACATATTCTTTGTCTTCGTAGACAACATAGGCTGCTTTTGCCAGAGAAAGGGTGCGATACACCTCACATTTATCAACCTGATCAAAATTTTCAAAGTCATAGGCTTCGTATGGAGGCGTTAGAATCTTATACCCATACCGTTCAAATAGGGACTCAACCCCGATATATCTAGATCGATTAATGTATAGAAATAACTGATCGTAAAAACTAGACCCCTCGTCCCGTCGGTAACTGCGATCGCCGATGAGTTGAATCCAATAAATAATAAAGGGTTTAATTTCTTCAGCTCGAACTAGCTTTGACTCAATCAAACTCTCAAAGTATTCAAGACCATGTAAGAATTCATCAAACCAATCCCGCAAGGCGACCTCAATGGGGAATTCCTCTAACTCATACTTCTCAAAGAGTTTAAGGGTCTTGTGATCAATTTTTTGGGGGTCTTTTAATTGATTGACAACGTCGATTCCGCGCTTGATTTTAACCATTTCGCCATGCTTTCTAAGGCTCCGGCGCAAGCGACTATCCGTCGCCTCAAACATAATGGTTTGATCAGAGTTAGGTAGGTTTAACGGCCAATCACGATATTCCTCAAAGTCCAATATACCCAGGACCTTTTTAACCGCCTCCTTATGCTTAAATTCTTCAACCACACGGCGAGCAAACTCTACTCGTCTCCACCGCTGTCGTCCCCGGTATTGATGGATACCCGCTGCTAAGGCGGCGGCGGCGATCAAAAAACTGATGGCCGCTATCCATTGGGCGCTGATATCTAGCGGTTCTTTCTTAACTTTTAGCTCCAGTGTAGAGGCGTCGGCGATAATATCTGCATCAAGCGATCTTGGCTGAGCCAGAGCAGATGGAACAGATAAACATAAAACACTATATAAGAGGGTAAATAGTAACCTAACTTGCATAGTTGGTCTGATTCAATCTCTAGATAACGCTTTGATGCTAGCGGAGATACGGGGAAGCATATGGGCAAGAATTATGCAGATTGAGCCGCCTCCGGATTGGCCAACCTCAGCAGCGCCAGC
>JAKSDM010000970.1 GCA_022360135.1 Pseudanabaenales cyanobacterium
AGCGAGCCCAATTCCAAGCTGATCAACTGCTGCAATTCTTCTGGGGACAGGTCAAGCTGCTGGGCGACTGCGTCTAGCGAAAAGCTAAGATCGCCCACTTTGAGGAGGGTGTTTTGATCCCATCGGAGTTGACCCTGCTCAATTCTGGGTCGCCCTTCGATCCCGATATAAACATCCCGCTTATCCAGACCGGGAAATGTCTGGATAACTTGATGTAAAATCTCCTGTCTTTGCTTGTCCAGGTTTTCAGTTGGAACATCGGCCAGGTTAATAACAATGCCGCTTTCAAGGATGCCGTCGTCAATCTTAGTATTAAACCCCTTAGCCAGCTGTAGAACTTCTCGGGCGGTAGAGTCAGTCGCCACTAAAGTATTGAATTCCTCAGCTGTCAGCTCTACCTCAACCACCTGATTTTCTGGCGGATTTTCTGGCGGATTTTCTGGCGGGTTAGAATTCTCAACCGCTGCCTGCCGCCCAATCTCAGTTTTGATCTGCCTAACCAATGCGGCTTCAGCCTCTTGAGCAGTTCCTGAGTCTTGCAACTCCAGATTCAGATTGACTGATTGGGCGGATGGGGCGTACCAGCTTGGCAATCGAGTCACCTGTCGCCAATAGTAGACGAGAACAGCACCCCCCCCCAACAATAGAGTCAGAAGCATCAAACAAATTTTTTTCACCACAGGCTATCCCTCAACATCCAAGTTGTTTGAGAGTATAACGATTCCCTCTGTTTCAAGCCTCTGATTCAGGACATGAGGAGTTGGAATTGGAATGAGCGATATACCCCCATTCAACACAACTCCGCCTCAGGCTATTTGGTATGGTGGATCAGTAATTACCCGTCTGATACTGTGTCGTTTGATACTTTTTTATGGGTTATCGATTTATTTCAACAGCTTAAGAGTAATAAAAGGAATATAACAAATCAATTCCTAAGCCCTTAAGCTAGTTCAAACATTTACTTAACAATGGATTACTCATTCTTTGCTCCCCTAATTGTCTTAATGACGAAATAGCTATAG
>JAKSDM010000565.1 GCA_022360135.1 Pseudanabaenales cyanobacterium
AGTTCTTTAACGCTAGCTCTCAAACTATTCTGTTTTCTAGGTTCTTGGTCGCTCTCCGCAAGTTCGCTCTCAAGCGCTCTCGCCTCAGGCGCTTTACTAATATAGCGAAGCTCCTTATGCCTGTCAACTTTATTTTTTGAATTTATTGGATAGTGGGTAAAGCATTGCCATAAAAGGTTTTCAGGACAAATTCGGAAGCCCGTTCCCTGGGATGAGACATATTTTCTCTGAAAAAATCTATTGGATATTCTGTTAAGGAATAGAATTCTCATGATGAATTTGTCCCTTGACTTGTCATTTAATATCAGTATCAGCTTCGAAGCTTAAGGAGTAACGGGTTGAAGCCAGGAGTCTGGTTTACTTTTCATCAACGCTATCTGAAAATTACCTGAATTTGTAGATTCTCCACTCTGATCCTCGCTAGGAGAGAGGATCAGAGTGGCTGAAGGTTTGTTTCGCTATGCTTGAGGGAAAAGTTTGTGAATTTTCAGTCGGTTATTGCTACATTGCAGGAGTTCTGGGCCGATCTCGGCTGTTTGATCGTCCAGCCCTACGACACTGAGAAGGGAGCCGGAACCAAGAGTCCCCACACATTTCTCAGGGCGATTGGCCCAGAACCCTGGTCTGTGGCCTACATAGAGCCTTGCCGCCGACCTGCCGATGGTCGCTACGGAGAAAATCCAAATCGATATCAGCATTATTATCAGTACCAAGTGTTAATCAAGCCTTCTCCCGCCAATATTCAAGACGTCTATCTGGATTCACTGAGGGCGTTGGGGATTCGTCCCGAAGATCACGATGTTAGGTTTGTGGAGGACAATTGGGAAGATGCGGCGGTAGGAGCCTGGGGGGTCGGATGGGAAGTCTGGCTGGATGGAATGGAAGTGACTCAGTTCACTTATTTTCAACAATGTGGCGGACTGGATTGTCGACCCGTTTCGATTGAGATCACCTATGGTTTGGAAAGATTGACGATGTATCTACAGGAGGTGGATGCATTCACAAAAATCAAATGGAATGACCAACTTACCTATGGTGATGTGTATTTACAGAGCGAGATCGAACATTCTACCTACAACTTTGAGTCGTCCAATCCAGAGTTGCTGTTTAAGCTGTTCAATCTATATCAGCAGGAGGCAGAGCAGCTGATGGACAAAAAATTGGTGTTGCCGAGCTACGACTATGTGCTGAAGTGCTCCCATAGCTTTAATTTGCTTGACGCCAGAGGGGTGATCTCAGTCACAGAGCGGACACGCTACATCCGGCAAATTCGCAATCTGGCTCGTCGGATCGCCCAGCTTTATTTAGAACAACGAGAAGCGTTGGGGTTCCCATTATTGAAATCTGAAAACACTGAGGCAGCGTGACGCTATTAA
>JAKSDM010000142.1 GCA_022360135.1 Pseudanabaenales cyanobacterium
ACCCCGCCATAAAAACCAGAAATCGTCCCGATAACGATACCCACAAAGATAGAAACCAACATCGCAGTCATGCCAACTGCGACTGAAACCCGCCCGCCCCACAAAATTCGCGCTAGTTGGTCTTGCCCCAAATCATTGGTTCCCAGCGGATGCCGCCAACTGGGGGGAGCAGTGGCGCGAGCAAAATCGATATCACTGTACGATGCCGGATAGAGTAAAGGCCCCAACAACACGCCGATAATAATTACCAGCAGAACAATACTACCAAATACGGCCATCCGATCCTGGCGAAACCGCTGCCAAGCGTCTCGCCACAGCGATCGCGGGGCGGCGGGTATGGCGTCAGGGGAGGGGTGAACTGGAATTTGAGTCGTCATGTCGCTGCCAGCAAATCTATGTAATGCATCAAAAAAGTTAAGTAACTGTGCAATTACGTTTACAGACTGTATGCAGGTGTTCAGGTAGTTTAAGCGGCTTTTCTCGGAAATTATTTTTGCCTACCTACTTATGAGTAGCGAATGCGTGGATCCAGAAAGCCGTATAGCAAATCGGCAATCAGGTTAAAGATAACAATCAAAATGGCGTAAATGAAGGTAATGGACATAATCACTGGGGTGTCATTGCGGCCAATGGATTCAATTAACAGCGAGCCAATACCCGGAACCCGAAACACCTGTTCTGTCACCAATGCCCCGGTGAAAATGGTAGGAATATCGAGTGCGATCAGCGTCACCACTGGAATCATAGCATTGCGAAGCACATGACGATTGACCACAACCCACCCCGCTAATCCCTTCGCGTAGGCTGTGCGGACATAGTTCTCCGCCAATTGTTCAATTACCGCAGCCCGAATGTAGCGCATTAAGACAGCCGCCTGGAAGAGTCCCAACACCATGATCGGCATGATTGACTGCTGCACCTGGGCCACAAAGCTACTCCAGTCTCGCACCACTAGTGTGCTGTTATAGATAAAGGGTAACCAGCCTAACCACACACTGAAAATGATGATAAACAGCAACCCAGTAAAAAAGGTAGGAATGGAGAATCCCATGAATGCAAATGTGGTGAAAATTTGATCGAGCAAGGAATAACGCTTGAGCGCAGAGAGAATCCCCAATGGAAATGCGATCGCCAGCGATACCAGATAAGCCAGCCCCACCACCCACAATGTCGTGGGTAAGCGCTGGATGATCAGGGTGCTCACTGGCACGGGATTGACAAAGGAATAGCCCATATTGCCGGTAATAAATGACCAGGCCCACTTAAAATAGCGGATATAAACGGGTTGATCGAGTCCTAAGGCGCGACGGATATTTTCTCGCACTTCCGGGGTCATGGATGGGCTGTTGGCCAGTTCGCCCAGCGGATCGCCAGGAGCCAAGGCCAGAATGGCGTACACCACAATGCTGATTGCAATCAGCGTGGGAATCGCCATTAGCAGGCGTCTGATGAGATATTTGATCATAGTGGATTTGTTTTCCCCAACATGGTCTGCCCTACCCCTCCTAT
>JAKSDM010000790.1 GCA_022360135.1 Pseudanabaenales cyanobacterium
CTCTTCTGGCGTGAGTTTGATCGCTTTCTGGCGCACTAGGCAAATCGTGTAAGGAACTTCACCCTTTTTTGTTTCCTTGAGGATGATTGTCTGCTCTAGCTGCTCAATTTCAGCCCCAGTAAATTGAGACAGCTTGTAATTTGAGTCTTTGAGGATATCGGCTAATTTCATAAACTAAACATTATGGATACCCCATACCCTAACCTATTATCCTATGGATCTTGAGGAAATTAGTCCCTCGCGGGGTTTGAGTTGGGATACCACCCATAATCAAGATAGTGTCGCCAGGGGTCGCTAAGCCGCGTTGCATAAGCAGATTTTGCGCCTGTTTAATCATCTCTTCAAAAGACTCCACCTGGCAATCAAGCAGGATGGGTCGTACGCCCCAGATTAGATTTAAGCGGTGGTAGACTTTGGGGTCGGGGGTGAAGGCGACAACGGGAGCCTTAGGACGTTCGCCTGCTGCAATGATGGCGGTGTATCCAGTGGCGGTGAAGGCGGCGATACACTGGAGATTGAGCACCTGGTCGATGGCGTTGAGGGCTTCGCTTAGGGCATGGGTCTCATCGTTGGTAGCCGGAGGGTTGTTGACAAATTGGATATCTTTTTCTACGTCTGTGGCGATCCGGGCCAGCATTTCCACCGCTTTGACCGGAAAGTCGCCCACTGCCGACTCTCCCGAGAGCATCACGGCGTCGGTTCCGTCAATAATGGCGTTGGCGACATCGCTGGCTTCCGCCCGAGTGGGTCGGGGGTTGTGGATCATGCTCTCTAGCATTTGGGTGGCGGTAATCACTGGCAGGCTGCGTTTATTGCACTCGCGGATGATGCGCTTTTGCAGCAGCGGCACTTTTTCCGGGCGCATTTCCACGCCTAAATCTCCCCGGGCCACCATGACAGCGTCACATTCATCCAAGATAGCGTCTAAGTTGGCGATCGCTTGAGGCTTCTCGATTTTGGCCAGCACTGGCGTATCAGCGGCGCCTTTTTGGGCCAACCACGCCTTCAGGGCTTGGATATCTTCCGCCCGACGGACAAAGCTTAAAGAAATGATGTCTACCCCATGGGATAAACCAAAGTCTAAATCCTGCTTATCCTTATCGGTCATGGAGGGGAGGCGCACATCTAAGCTAGGCAGATTGACCCCTTTACGACTTTGCAACAGTCCCCCCTCAATCACCTGACAGCGGACAGAGTAAGCTTCAATGCTTTTGACCTTCAACTCGAGCAGACCATCATCCAAGAGGACTTGCATGCCCACCTCGGCTTCCTCGGCTAGATAGGGATAGTCGATGGAAAAGGTGTTGGGTTGATCCATGAATTCGGCGATCGGGACCAAGTCCACCACTGCACCGGCAATCAATTCGATCGCGCCCTGCGGTAATCGCCCCACCCGGATCTTTGGCCCCTGGAGGTCTTGCAGCAAGGTGATCGGCGTATCTAGTTCCTCAGATACGGACCTTAACAGAGAAACGTTACGAGCATGGTCATCATACCCGCCGTGGGAGAAATTCAACCGGGCCACACTCATACCCGCTTTCACCATCTGCTTCAG
>JAKSDM010001429.1 GCA_022360135.1 Pseudanabaenales cyanobacterium
ATATTGAGGAAGGTTTCCGAGGTCAACCAAGCATTGATTTGGGTTTGTAACTGCTGGCACAGTTGCCGAAACTCACCCTCAGAAAAGTGAGTAATCACCCCGCTGGAGACGATTTCGAAGTCGCGGGCGGTGCGTAGACTGCGCAGGTGATAAAAGGCCTCATAGAGTGTCTGCCAACGTTGATAGAGCCGGTCAATCTCTGGGGCCGGGGGTAAACTGCCCAGAAATTGCATGGGATGGCGTTTGTCATCCGTTTGGGAAATGCGAGCAGTAATGCTGGGACAACCCTGTTGCAAGTCGCCTGAGCCCAGATTGATAACGACTAGCCGGCTCATCTTGATTTTCCTGTCCAGAAAAATTAAGTAACAAAGTAAGTGCAGGATCTGCCCTAAGTATAGAGGATGTTGAACCTGCTCACCTGGCAGAGTCAACTAGGTTATTCTTCAATAGTGAGAAAGGTCAGCAAAAATTGATAGTACCCTGAGGGGGTGCTTTTCCGTCCTCAACTCTGAGTACACAGCACTAAGTAGTTTTTCCATGAGAGCTTGTCCAGCAAACTGTTCGCCATAGCCGGTGGAATATTTCTAACCCTTAATATCGAGCGCAATTAAAACTTTCAGCGCCATCGTCATCACAGAAATCTGGTAATGAAGGCAAAGAATAAGAGTCTTTGGCTCAGGGTGAATATGTTGGCCAGAAACTTGTTTTTTTCTTGAGTGATAGGTTGATTCTGAGTTATTTAGTTTTGAGCCAAATCTAGAATCCTCTGGTATTACAGATAGCGAGAATATCACTGAATAAATCTCTCATCTAGATTGCCATTGATGGTATCGGGTTAATGACCGATACCGTGAAGATTTCAGGCCCTAGACAGCCTCAAGATCGATTCAGCCCATCTAAAAGCGAAAAATGCAGCAAATCATCGCCATATCCCGCAGAAAATAGCTAAATGCTGAATAAGTATGACAGCTATAATGCTTTAAAGTTGAACTTTTGGCAGATAAAGTATAGGAACAAGCCTTTACTTTTCGCTATTATGCGCCATAATGCTCCCATTGTATCCATCTATTCTGGGTATCAGCTATGAGCCGATTTCAAATGTTCGTGGACCTTGGCATGAGTGGCACCAAGGCGTCCTTTAGTGATGGCGTCCACTTCCAGGGCTACCTCTGTCCCCCTAAAGTGGCTGATCTACCGCCCTCTGAGCTACAAATCCTCACCGACCAAGGCAATCAATTTGGCGGCGGTATCGAATCGGGGGCCTACTTGCAGTTAGGCGAGCAAATCTATGCCTTGGCGGACGATGCCGAGGGCCGGTCCAATAAGAGTACTGAGATGCTGCGCAAAAGCACGTTGGCGAAGTTAAGGATTCTAGGCGCCATTGGAGAATTAGCGCATCGATTCAATGCGTTTCGCTTGTCGATTGATATTGGGGCCGCCCTGCCGTTTGATGAATATCTCTTAGACCAGCACGAGGTGGCCAAGCAACTATCCTCCACCCGCTCCTTTATGTATCGAGGCAAGACCATCGAATTAGAACCCCAGGCAGTCAAAATTCTGCCGGAAGGAGCTGGGCTGGTTCAGTGGCGGAAAATGCAGTCGATGCAACAAGGTCAACCGCCGCAGAAATCCTATGTGGTAGTGATTGTGGGCCACCGCGATTTAACCTTCTTAATCTTCCGTCAGGGCAAGCCCCCCACTGGCGAGCCTAGCGGTACAGTCAGGCAGGGTTATTTAGAATACTTGCAGTCGATTGCGCAAGGGATCTGTAAACCCGATAATCCCTTCCTGTTTGATGCGCTGCTCCGGGAATCAGAGTCCGTGGCCTTCCCCGATCAACCTGGTAAAATCTTTCCCTTAAAGGAGCGGAAACAAAAATCAGAAGCCTTCTATTGGGAGCAGGTCAGGCATCATTTGAGTGATAAATTCGCTTCTCTAGATATTCCTAGTTACGAGGTCTTGGTAGGCGGCGGCGTCGCCCACACACTGCTAAAATCCAGGCTGGATGATTTCTTCAAGGGATTGCCCGGGGCCAGTGTCAATTGGCTCTCGGAAATGAACCATGAGGTTTGCTCGGTTTTGAACGTTGCCTCAGCCGCCGACCAGGCCCGGTTTGCAGACTGCTACGGCGGAGCCAAGTGGTTGGCCATTAAGTTTGCCCAACCGGCGGAGGCGGCCTGATGACCAGACCCAAGCGGGAACGCATCAGCGTTAGACTTGAAGCAGAAGTGAAGTCGTTTGAAGGGCGGCTACTAAGCTATCTTAAAAGTGACCCCATCCTTCCCCCACGAGATGCGTTGCTAAGGGCGCTCAAGGCGTTTTATATGCCGTGGGCGATGGAGGAACAGCTCGGGGAGGCTGAGCTCAAAAGCCTTGCCAGGACAGCCGTTGAAGAGCTGCAATTTAGAATTTTTCAGATTCAGCAGCGATATTTGTTAGGCGACTCTCCCGCCTATGTGATTCCTAATGCCAAACATTCAACCGTAGGCGCCCCCTCGTCCGCCCCCTCCCAATCAAATGGTCAACCGCCGCAAACCATTGCTGAAATGCGGCAGAAAATTAATCCGGCCGAACTAGATGATTTCTAATTCTCTAGTTGGGGCCACGATCACCCTTTCTATGAAAAATTAGCCCCCATTGCCATATAATTGGGGGCTTTGTTTGATCTAGGACAAGTCCAGCGTCTCACCCCCAAAATTAACCACCAGTAAAATTTCTTGATTGGCCATGCCATACCCCAGAGCGGCGGCAGTGGGTTCGTCTAACATTCTTACCGGCTGAATCTGAAGTTTGTGGCACACTTGAGCTAACCAGTGACGATAGGCTTCAAAGCTATCTACTGGCGCTGTGAGTTGCAAGAGAGTGGAGCGGCGACTGTAAAAAATGGGGAACTAACCTGTTGATAAGTTCCCCCAGCGCCCTATTGAGAGGAGGACAGTAAGAATTAAGATATCTTTATTGAGAAAGAATGTCAACAATATTGTATTACTTAAATAGTCCAATATCAATAAATTCTAGTGATAGTCTTGGTCAAATCCATTGATTTTCTCTCTATTTAATCCCATAAAATCTCTTGGAGCAAAAGATTTAGGCGATTGTTATGAACTGGCTGTTTAGATATTTATGTTCGACTCTTATAGAAAAATATTCTTGATAACTAGATATCGAACGACTATCCAGCAGTCTCAAGGCAACCGTCCCTAATGACGAAACGATCAAGGCGACTTACTTCGAGGGCAAATTGGAACCTATAATCAAGCCAGCTACAAAGTTATCCCCTTGCAGCTGGCTTAAGGCAGGCTGAATTTAACGTAATTCTTGATACTGGCTTCCCTTCTTCCCAAGCTCCAGCTTGGGAAAAAGAGAAATACGATCGCTATTTCTTTAGAGCAGACGAGTAAAATTTGGGTTCAGGAGATCTAACGTAGGTCAATAGTTGTGGAGAATAGGGTTTGACCGTTTGATCCTGGGTTGGGTAGAGTTGGGTCAAACGCTGTTGACTACATTCTCGTGCGCCGATCTTCTCCAGAACGGTCTCAACTAGGTTTTGGGGCTCCGGAGAAGAAGCCATTTGCTTCAAACATCGGTCGGCAATGCTAAAGACCGTGCTAAGCTGCTTCAGCTGGGGGGCTGACACAAGATAACTGTTACCTGCGATCGCCAACGCTAAGGTCACACTGAGCATCATTCTCCGCCAGATAGAAGTATCTGCGGGTTTAGACAGAGTCATACTTCTGATTCTCCTCAATGGCGCTACTAGGACTTGGATTGGCTATTTGCACGTCGTTGAAATTTACGATAAATGAGATACCTCTGCGATCTCACTCAGCAAGGGTCAGAAGTTTGATTGTCACATTTCCAAATAGTGTTCTAATTAAATTGCTTGGGGCAATGCTCCAGCAATGCTCCAAATGAGGCGTCCACCCCTGATACCAACCCCAATGGGCTATCTTGTGGAGGCGATTACTATTGCGATCGCAAGTGTTGTTCAACTCTAACTGAATGACCACTCCGTTCCTGACCTCGTCGATTGTCCTGGATGGCCCCGAGGTCAGAAGCACTGGATTCCCGGAATGTGCAAAACTGAATACGTCTAACTGGGTCAACCAGTCGTTTACCTCAGACATTTAGTTAAACTTCGATTGAGAGGAATCAATGAGGGTTACAGTGATTTTCGCTGACGATATTTTCAATAGTTTGCATTACTTGAGAATCTGGCTTGTGAAGCTTATGAAAATTAATGTCCCTGAAGTTATTGTTTTTGGCGCTTCTGATGTTGATACCTGAGTCTGGTGGTTCAGAATGCAGAATGTGTCGTAAGAAACTCATTAAAAATAGAGTTGTGCATCTTAGTCTACCTTCATCACAGCGTTATGCTCCATGCTCCAATTAGCCCGAGAAAACAGTTCCCCACAACCAAATTCAGCCTCAGCATAATTCTTGTGCTCGCCCTTATGTTACAAGTTGTGGGGCTAGTTGCAGCGGCTGGATGGCTTTCGTTCCGCAACAGGCAGCATTCAGTAAATGTGCTGGTGGAGCGGATCAGCGATGAAGTGGCGACGCATGTCAAAAGGCATATTCAAACCTTTACGGAAACCCCCTATCAGTTTTTGCAAATTAATCTGGCGGCGATTCGGGCCGGTTACATTGACCTGACGGATCAGGCGACCATGGCCCATTACTTTTGGGAGCAGACGCAAATCTCCGATGCTGTGCCTTACCTTTACTTCGCTAACCCGAGAGGAGACTTTGTAGGCGTCTGGCAGGAAACAGAGGATCTCACGACCCTGCAGACCAGAACTCAATCGACTGCTCCTCGTCAGGAAATTTATCAGCTAGACGCCCAAGGAAACCCCATTGGGTTACTCAGTACTCAAGCGTACGATCCG
>JAKSDM010000740.1 GCA_022360135.1 Pseudanabaenales cyanobacterium
CAATTCTGAAGACAGCGACTCCGCCAACTTAGACAATGTGATGGAGTTGCTGGTGCGCTCAGGACGAAGTCTTCTGGAAGCATTGATGATTATGATTCCGGAGGCGTATCGGAACCAGCCTGACTTGAGCAAACACCCAGAAATCGTTGATTTCTACGAGTACTATAGCGGTCTGCAGGAAGCTTGGGATGGCCCTGCTTTAGTAGTCTTCAGC
The DNA here is from genome assembly GCA_022360135.1 of Pseudanabaenales cyanobacterium. Lineage (GTDB taxonomy): Bacteria > Cyanobacteriota > Cyanobacteriia > Phormidesmidales > Phormidesmidaceae > JAKSDM01. The sequence continues at coordinate 215 of JAKSDM010000740.1, forward strand.
GATGGTAAGCAGGTTGGCGCCGCCTTAGACCGGAATGGCTTGCGGCCTGCTCGTTATGTGATTACACAGGATGGCTATCTGATTGTTTCCTCTGAGGCGGGGGTGGTTGACATAGGGCCTGAAGCAATCCTTGAGAAGGGCCGTTTAGGTCCGGGGCGGATGATTGCGGTGGACCTCAGCAGCCACGAGATTTTGAAGAATTGGACGATCAAGCAGCGAATTGCAGCAACTCAGCCCTACGGTAAATGGCTGCGCCAAAATCGGCGTCAGATTCAGCCTCAACCCTTCAGCGAAACTCATCACTTGGATGCCATTTCCTTACTGAGGCAACAGGTTGCGTTCGGCTATACCGCTGAAGACCTAGATATGATTATCCAGGACATGGCGGCCCATGGCAAAGAGCCAACCTACTGTATGGGAGACGATACCCCGTTGGCGGTGCTGTCTGATAAGCCCCATCTCCTCTACAACTACTTCAAGCAGCGCTTTGCCCAAGTCACCAATCCGGCTATCGATCCACTGCGGGAGCGACTGGTGATGTCGCTCGTCACCCAACTGGGCGGGCGGGGGAACTTATTAGATGAGCGGCCAGAATTTGCCCGCCAGTTGAAGCTGTCCTCACCGTTGGTGAATGAGCTAGAGTTGAAACTCATTCGTCAGTCCGGGTTGGAGACCACTAATCTATCTACTCTCTACGAAGTTAGCCAGGGGCCCATCGGCCTCGAAAAAACAGTGGATATGCTGTGCCAGCAGGCGACGGAGGCAGTGCAAGCGGGTAAGCGTATTTTAATCTTGAGCGATCGCATCGATCCTGCCGGCGCAGATGCTCGCCTCAGCGCCGATTGGATCTATATTCCACCGCTGTTAGCCATCGGCGCCGTACATCACCATCTGATCCGCAAGGGTCTACGGATGCGGGCATCCCTGCTGATAGATACGGCTCAATGCTGGAGCACCCATCATTTTGCCTGCTTAATTGGCTATGGGGCCAGCGCCATTTGTCCTTACCTGGCTCTGGAGACTGTCCGCCACTGGTGGGCTGACTCAAAAACTCAAAAACTGATGGAAACTGGTAAGCTGCCAAGTTTGACCTTGAATGGAGCGCAGGCCAACTACCGGAGCGCAGTCGAAGCGGGTTTGCTGAAAATTCTCTCGAAGATGGGCATTTCCCTGATTTCCAGCTATCAGGGGGCTCAAATCTTCGAGGCGATTGGCGTTGGTCCTGACTTACTGGACAAAGCCTTCAAGGACGCTCCCTCTCGCTTGGGCGGCTTAAGTTTGCCAGATCTAGCCCAGGAAATGGTCGCCTTTCATCAGAAAGCGTTTCCTGAACTTAACCGCAAACGCTTGGAGAATATGGGCTTTATCCAGGCTCGTCCCAAGGGTGAATACCATATGAATAATCCGGCCATGACCAAGCTGCTGCACAAGGCCCTAGAGAGCAAACATTACGACCACTACGAACTATATAAGGCTCAGTTGAACAACCGTCCCTTGACGGCGCTGCGGGATCTGCTGGACTTCAATAGAGATCGCGCCGCCATCCCGCTGGCGGCGGTCGAATCCGTTGAGCTGATTATGCAGCGCTTCTGCACGGGCGGTATGTCTCTAGGGGCGCTATCGCGGGAAGCTCATGAAACACTCGCGATCGCGATGAATCGGATTGGCGGCAAGTCAAACTCGGGGGAAGGCGGTGAAGACCCCGCCCGCTTTATTGTCCTCAACGATGTGGATGAGAATGGCCGCTCTCCCCTTTTTCCTCATTTGCATGGACTTCGCAATGGCGATACGGCTAGCTCAGCGATCAAGCAGGTGGCCTCAGGTCGCTTTGGCGTCACCCCCGAGTACTTGATGAATGCGAAGCAGATCGAAATTAAGATCGCCCAGGGGGCTAAGCCCGGTGAAGGCGGCCAACTCCCCGGCAAGAAAGTGAGCCCCTATATTGCTATGCTACGGCGCTCAAAGCCAGGAGTACCCTTGATTTCGCCACCGCCTCACCATGATATCTATTCGATTGAGGACCTGGCTCAATTGATCTTTGACCTGCACCAGATTAATCCCAAAGCTCGGGTTTCGGTGAAGCTGGTGGCCGAGATCGGCATTGGCACTATTGCAGCTGGGGTGGCTAAAGCCAACGCCGATGTGGTCCAAATCTCAGGCCACGATGGCGGTACAGGCGCTTCTCCCCTGAGCTCCATTAAGCACGCTGGCGTTCCCTGGGAACTGGGGCTGACGGAAGTGCATCATGTGTTGATGGATAATCAGCTGCGCGATCGCGTCATACTTCGGGTCGACGGCGGCCTCAAGACTGGCTGGGATGTGGTGATGGGTGCTCTAATGGGGGCCGAAGAATTCGGTTTTGGCTCCATCGCTATGATTGCAGAAGGTTGCATCATGGCTCGGGTTTGCCATACCAACAACTGTCCGGTGGGGGTGGCCACTCAAAAGGAAGAACTGCGTAAGCGATTTACAGGGATCCCCGAGCATGTGGTTAATTTCTTCTACTTCATTGCGGAAGAGGTGCGATCGCTCCTAGCGAAATTGGGCTATCGTTCATTGACAGAGATTATTGGCCGGGCTGATCTGCTCCAGCCTCGGGCAAACCTCAAACTCACCAAAGTTGAGTCGCTCAACCTCTCCGCTCTGACCACACTGCCCGATACCCGCCAAGATCGCGCCTGGTTGAGGCATGAGGAAGTCCATGGCAACGGCGCTGTTTTAGATGACGACATCTTAGCTAAACCAGACATTCAAGCGGCGATTCAGCAACAAGGAAGCGTCACCCTACGCGTTGACATTGTGAATACTGACCGCACTGTTGGGGCGCGAATTGCTGGCGCGATCGCTAAACAATACGGTAATGCTGGCTTTAAAGGCCAAATCAACCTCAACTTCAAGGGCAGCGCGGGTCAGAGCTTTGGAGCTTTCAACTTGCCCGGCATGCGCCTTTCCCTAGAGGGCGAGGCCAACGACTACGTCGGTAAAGGCATGCATGGCGGTGAGTTAATCATCAACCCCCCAGTCAACATCGCCTATAATCCTTCAAAAAACGTCATTATCGGTAATACCTGTCTGTATGGCGCAACGGGGGGCGCTCTCTATGCCTACGGGCAAGCGGGAGAACGCTTCGCCGTCCGCAACTCCAAGGGGCAAGCAGTGATTGAAGGCGCTGGAGATCACTGCTGTGAATATATGACGGGCGGAGTAGTGGTGGTCTTGGGTCGCGCCGGACGCAATGTGGGAGCTGGTATGACAGGCGGGCTAGCATACTTCCTGGATGAAGACGGCTCGTTTCCGACTAAAGTCAACCCTGAGATCGTTAAAGTTCAGCGGGTGTTAACGACGGCTGGAGAACAGCAACTCAAAATGTTAATTGCGGCCCACAGCAAACGTACGGGTAGTCAGAAGGCAGCTCATATTTTGGCGCATTGGTCGGAGTATTTGCCTCAGTTTTGGCAGGTCGTGCCCCCCTCTGAAGCGAAGACGCCTGAGGCGAATTCGGCGATAGCTGAGGAGAAAGTGCTGAGTTCGGTACAGTAACACTTCAAACAAATTGAAATGCCTTTGGCCAAAACCCTAGCACATGAACTTGGTCTAGTCCTAGGGGTATGGCTTCGCTAACGATTTTGGATTGCGAAATCCTCGCTGCCAGCCAATTGTGAGTTGGCGATTTGTAGCCGGACTAAACCAAGAACCGTAGAAAAATTGC
>JAKSDM010000212.1 GCA_022360135.1 Pseudanabaenales cyanobacterium
CTCAGGATGAAGGTTGAGGAAAATTGAGTAATCTAACAATCTCATCAAATTGATACTTTTCCGCCAAGGTTTGGAGTTTAGCTGCAATTTCTGATTTCTCGGGCGGCATATCTTGAATAAGCTGCGTCACCTTTTTCCGCTTAAGGTGACTGGCGGCTTCATGAAGCGCCATTAGCCATTCAGTGGGCATATCCTTGAGGCTACCTGATACATCTGTTGAGGTCTCTTCTTCTTCACAGCAAATTGTCTGTTGTAGTCTTTTACGACTCCCTTCAGTCGACGATTGATAAATAAACTTAACCCCTAGATATTGGCTCATCTTTTCCCAAATCATCTTTTCCTGAAACGGTTTGCTGACAAAGTCATCAAAACCCGATGTTAATATGCGGCCTTGGTTCTCCTTAAAAGCATGAGCCGTCAGGGCAATAATGATGGGATTTTGGATTTTAGATTTTGGATTTTGGATTTTGGATTTTGGTTGGCTGTGATCAACGTTGCCTTGGGCATCCCCTACACTCCCCTGTCCCGCCCAGCTTGCTTCCCCTGCTTCCCCATCTCCCCCTGCTTCCCCATCTCCCCCATCTCCCCCATCTCCCGCTTCCCGAATCCAACGCGTGGCCTCATACCCATCCATCTCGGGTATTCGCAAATCCATCCAAATCAGATGGGGGCGCCAGGCTTTCCAGATATCGATCGCTTCTCGTCCAGTGCTGGCTGACTGCGCCGAAAACCCCACGGCGACCAGTAAATCTAACAATAGCAGGCGATTATCAGGCTCATCATCCACCACGAGAATACGATAGTCGGGTTGTCCAGGGGCCAACCCGATGACGCGATCGCTCACTGTTTTGACCGACATCGCCTCACTAGAAACAAGGCCAATTGGAATTGAGAATTGAAAACAAGCGCCTACCCCAACTGTGCTTTTAATCGTCAGATTTCCGCCCATCAGCTCAATAAATTTGGCTGAGATAGATAACCCCAATCCAGTTCCCTGTTTGAGTTTACGTCCCGCTTCAGTTTGTTCAAAGGGAGCGAATGCTCGATTGCGTTCTTCTGGGGCAATCCCAGGACCGGTATCTTCGACTTCTACTTGCAGGTGATGTGGGTTACTTTGTCCATTACATTGGATGTTAACCCTTAAGCTTACCCGGCCTTTTTCAGTAAATTTAACGGCATTGCCAATCAAATTAATCAATATTTGCCGCAATTTGCCCTCGTCTGCATAGACATATTGAGCTAAATCAAACGCCGGTTCTAATGAAAATTGAATTCTCTTTCTTTGCACTTTGAGGCAAAACATCTCGTGCATATCCTGAAGCAGCTTATGCAGGTCAAACGGCCTTTCATTCAGGCTAATCCGACCCGCTTCAATTTTGGAAATCTCTAAAATACTGTTAATTAATGACAACAAATGCTCGCCATTACGATTGATAATCCCTAAACGTTCTTGTTGTTCGGATTTAGATAAGCTATCCCGGCTGAGGACTTGAGCAAAGCCAATAATACTATTGAGCGGCGTTCGCAGTTCATGACTCATATTCGCCAAAAACTCTGATTTAGCTTGATTAGCGCTTTCCGCTTTTTCCTTCGCGCGTTGAAGCTCAACTTGGGCTGCTTCTAGCATGTGTAGCGTTTTCTGTAATTCTCGGTTGCTTGCCGCCAAGGAAGCCGTCCGCTCCGCAACTTTTTGTTCTAAGGCTTGATTCGCCTTTTCTAAAGCTTTTTCAGCTTGTTTGCGAGCGCTAATATCGCGCACCATGATCAGCACTTCATTGTCTCGCAATACCATAATGCGGACTTCTTCATGCCGGGGTTGGTCGTTGAGCGTGATCTGATGCTCGTAGACCTGTAGTTGTCCGGTGGCCAGGGCCGCTTGAATAGCCTGCATGTGCTTTGCCGCCAGTTCTGGGGGTAATGATGATTGAACGGTGTCCCCTGGGCTAAATTGCTTGACGCCATGGACGCCTCTTAGGCGGGGCGTTCCTGAAGCGCCATTGACGCCGATGATACCTAGATAGGCGCCCTCCCCATTGGCATGAATCATCAAATCGGGAATGGTCTCCACAATTGTCCGGTTGGTCGACTCACTATGGCGCAAGGCATCAAAGGAGGTTTTCAGTTGTTCCGCCATCCGGTTGAAAGACCTTGCCAGGGTATCCATTTCTACAATGCAGCTGGCGTCTACTTGTTGATCCAGATCGCCCTGGGCCATTTGGTCTGCCGCCCGAGAAACCCGTACAACCGCCGTGGCAATCCAGCGGGAGGTGACGAGTCCCCACAGCGTCCCCATAGCCAAAGTGACCCCGGCTAGGATAAGCGTCTTGAACGTTCTCACCACAATCTGCGCGGTAAAGTCTGCCTTGGGAAGGACCACAATCATCAGCCAATCCAGACCATGCGTCCCTTGAATAGGCGTCACCTTGAGGAATTGCTTCAGGCTTTCTATCTCAAGGCGTTGCCGAATGGTGGGATGATTTCGCTGATTGCTGAATGCAGTCTCTAATCCTTCCGCCGCCGATTCATCTCCGGAATCAGTAACATCTGCCTCAAAGATCAATTTCTGGCTCGTGTCAATCCGTTCAAGGTCGCCAAACTCAGCCAGCAGATGCTGCATCGCGGCTCGGATTAATGGGTGTTTGCTATGCACAGCAGCCAATCGCGTTTCCCCGTCTCCAGTCTGGCGGAAAGGGGGTTCGTCTGTGGAGCTGGCCACAAGTTCTCCGGAACGTTCGATGATAAAGACCTGTCCAGAGGGGCTGATTTCCAACTGCCTGAGGAAATCGCTGATGTCGGAGAGAGTCAGATCCGCCGCCAGCACGCCGAGGAACGCCTCCGATTCAGCATCATAGATTGGAGCGGCGTGGGTAATGCCGAGGTGCGGGGAGGACGCAAACATATAGATAGGAGACCAAGTTGGCCCCTTAGCTTTCACCGCCGCCTGGTACCAAGGTCGTGGGCGCGGATCGTACGCTTGAGTACTGAGTAACCCAATGGGGTTTCCTTGGGCGTCTAGCTGATAAATTTCCTGACGAGGAGCAGTCGATTGAGTTCTGGTCTGCAGGGTCGTGAGATCCTCTGTTTCCTGCCAGACGCCTACAAA
>JAKSDM010001042.1 GCA_022360135.1 Pseudanabaenales cyanobacterium
AGGTCAGACTGGATTATCGGGTGTGTCGAAGGGCGTTTGAGAATGGACAATCCTTCAAGGATGTAGCGTTGATGCTGGCAGCGGAGAGTCCCTATGTGCGTTGGATGGCGCAGGCGCAAGGCAAGGAAAAGAGTCGAGTTTATGTGAATCAGACAGCGAGAGCGGGTTATCAGAAGGAGAAGGGACTAACCCGACAACGACAACAGACGCGAGAAAGGCAGCTAGAGCTGTAATGACGTTCGGTCAAATAAATACCCTAATCAAGCTGCTTCCAACCAGCTCAGAATTTGGTCAAGCTACTCCAACGTTATCATCCCATACTGCCAAAGCATCATCGGCAGAAGGTTTGGCATTGGTTCTTAGTATTCAAAGGCCAATAAGTACTTTCTTGACACAGTTACAGTTTGATACAGCCTTAGAATCTTGTGAGGACTTGCACCAGCGCCTCCTGTCCGCTGGGAGAACTAAGGTAAGTGAAATGGTCGCACATTGTTTCCTGGATAGCCGGGACCAGATCATGAGATTTAGCCGCCAACTTCAGACTGTAGGCGCTGGCGAACAAATCATTAGGCTGCCTCAGAAAGGCCAAATTGGCGATACCTCCCAATAACTTATCCAGCAAGCGTCGCAGCAAACTTTTGGCGTCGTCGGCCCCAGTGGATAGGGCTGAGGGTTTGATGGATGCATTGCCATAGAGCACAGAATAAGCCACCCCAGGGTCAGGACTGGCCTCCAGCGACTTCAGTAACGCCGACCCCGGCTGCATCTGGTCCAGCGTCACATCAAACGCTTCCATCGCCGCCACCAGACTGCCAATCACCTTCACTGGCCATGCCACCATCGAAAGACTATTCAGCCCAATCCCCAACGCCGCCGTCGCCCATGCCTGCACTGTCGCCCAGGGGGTTCCAGCATTCGGTGCGCCCACCAGCACCAAATGGTTGACACTCTCATTGCCTCCTTCCCGCTCCACAAACCATCGCCCAATCAATCCCCCCAGCTCATACCCAATCACATCCAACTGCTTCTTGGGGTTAGCCCCCAGCCCCACTGCCTCCAGCCGCTGCTTCAACTGCCGAGCTGTGTCTTCCACCGAGGTATTGAAACTCTCATAATCCAGTCCCAAAATCAGGTCGTAGTGCTTGCCCAAAAATCGAGCACACTCGCCCCCCGCCTGTAAATCCGCGATCAGAGATGGGGTGTCGCCAAACAACCCATGAATCAGTAACAAAATCCGCTTAGCCTGAGCAATTTGGGGCTGAAGCACGGTGGGTTCCTTCTCATAGACGACTCGCCCATCCCCCAACAAATAAATCCCCGAGAGCTGCGGATACTCAAACGCCAACCCCAGCTTGCGGCTCATGATTTTTTGGAAAAAGATGCGAATCGCGCCGCCCAGACTCCTTTCCCCCTGGGCCATTGGCTGGGGCAGTCGGTCTAGGACTATGTCGGCTCCATTGGGGGTGGGTTGCGATCGCCCCAACGGCAGATAAAACTCTCCATCAAAGGCAATGGGGAGAATATACTCTCCTTCCGCCAACGAGAACTCCAGACTAATTCTCAAAGGTGCATCGGGCGTCACTGCACCCACAGTGTCCGACACCAGGTTATTCAGTTCCAACACACTTAAGCCGGGATCAGCTCCCCGGCTGCGAGTGAAATAGAAGCGATCGCTCTCCGCCGAGTCCTGGCTAAAGATAGATGGCAACGTCGGCTGGTCAAGGGTACGGCTGACCTGGGGCAGGGATGTCAACTGCACATTGGCTTGTAGCGTCGGGTGGGGATGAACCTTGACTCCGGCTCCAATATCCTTCACTGAACCAGATTGGGGCAGTCTGACTGAATGCAGCGGTCTGACCGTGGTAATCGAAACTTGTTGGGTCATCCAGTCATCAAACACTTCCGCTTCTTCTGACTCCGCACCCAACTCTCGGGTTTGCACCCGCTGCATTAACCGATTCAACCAGCTGGGGCGATGCCCGATGGAGCGAACTGCGGCGCGGCTCCTTGGTGTATCCAGCTTCTTTTGAGCCATCAAGCGGGCGTCAAATTCCGCCGTGCTGGCGATCAGCTTGAGAATATCTCGATACTCTGTCACCCCCTGTTCCCAAAGCTCCCTTGGAACAGACGCGTAAATCGGCTTTCGCCCCAACGCCCAGGCCTCTTCCCCCGGCTGCAGCCAGACGCCGCCCGCCTCAAATAGACTTGGGTCAATCGCATATCGCTCCGTCAAGTCGAAGACAGCGCAGTAAAGCGGCCGATGCCAGCGATTGGTAAGCTTCAGGGTAAAAGTCGGTTGCACCCAACGCCCCCCTCGATATTGGTATTCCAGTACAAATGAGGATGCGGTGAGTTCCTCCCCCTCCTGGAAAATTTGCAGCTCAATGGCGTCAGCCGGAATTTGACTGGTGGCGGGGCTTTCCATCTCCACTACGGTGTTCCAGCGAGCCATATGCTCCAGCTGTTGCGCCACTTGGGTGGCAACGGAGATGTGATAACCCGTCAGCGCCGACACCAAGAGATTTTGACGGGTTGGATCCGTAATGGCGTATTTCCCTTCAGTGGCAATCACTTTAAATTTGGCTTGCTCAGGATCAGTCGCCAATTGCACATACACTGAGGCCGTTTGGTCAAACCCGGCGGATGCGATCGCGTCTCTGACCCAGCGACAGCCTTCCTCGTCCCCTTCTAGCGCCACCTCCAGGGGCGGCAAAGGCAGCTGAGCAATTACCGCTTTGTAGGTTTGGCGGATTTGCAAATCAGCAGAGTGAGTCAAACTGAGTCGGCTTTGTTGCGGTAGAACTTCGATTACACTGGCGAGTGCGATCGCCTGGGAGTAGCGCTCCATGGCGTCTGCGGCGGCGTCAAAAGGGAAAATGGCCAACTGAGTCGTCTCCTGACCCATCGGTGTGGGAATCCCGTGAACGGCCCCTCCATCTATGATCCAACCCTGGGTTTGGTGATGAGACACCGTGAAATAGGGCCGGGTCTGAGTCGCCGTCCTCCCCAAAAAGCCTAAGTCTAAGTCCTCTGGATGGGTTGCTTCTAACTGGGGCGACTGGTTAGGAACCTGTCCCCGAATCAAAGCATCCGCCCGCCGGAAGACATCCCGGTAGCTGAGTGGAGAGAGAGCGTGCTGCAGCGTCTCCAATAAAAAGTAGGAAAATGCCCCCCGCTGTTTACTGTTGTATTCTTTAGCTGTTTCGGTATCCCGGCAAGCGGCTAGCAGCACATGTCTACCTTGGGGAATCTCAATCCTTCCAGCAGACCTTTCGGTATCTCGGGTAATTTGTTGATTCCCCAGCCAATAGCTTTCGATCGGTCGCTGACGCCGATCCGGCTCGATGTAGCGAGTATTCAGGAGCCGACTCCCCGACCCCGAATGACAGCAATCTAGCAAAATAGTGATTCGAGGATTCTGGGCGGCTACTGCTGCAATCAGCGAAGCCAATTCTTTGTCGGCTAAATCTCGACTGCCAGGAGAACGACTATCCCAACAAACCAGAGTTTCATTCATCCGGTCTGGTTCTAAATGCCAGAGTTCAGGAGGCGCCGCTTCCTGAGAGCCATGGCCACTGAAGCTAAAAAGCGCCTGGTCTCCTTCTCCTGCCTGTCCCAAATGGGTTCGAAACGCTGCTATGACTGCGTCACGAGTGGCTTCCTCGTTTTTCAGCGTTAGCAAATGGAGCTGAGTTGACTCCTCCGCGCACCGGGTCTCTAGGAAAGCGGTCATGGCGGCGACATCATTCAGGCATCCTCGAAGTTGAGGGATTGGATCGGGATAATTGTTGATACCAACCAACAAAGCATAGAGATTATTTGCCATGTCGTTGACCTGAAAGAGGGCAAAATAGCCAGGATACTTCAGATAAACCCACCCCTAACCCCTCCCAAGAGGGGAAATGGAAAAAAGCTTAGTGGTAGTCTCTTTCCTAGAAATCATCTAGGGACTGTGTTTACAGAAAACCGTCGCTTCAAGTGTTACTAGACGACTACTTCAAGCCCTGGAATTCTATATTCTTCATATCCCCATAAATTTACAGGGGCTACCATATCTATAGTATCAATCCTAAGAAATCACCCTGTAGGGTACTGTCAAAATTCGAACTTATCTTTCAGAATACAAACAAGGTAATTAGACTCGTCAGTCATTCGGCAAACAGTTACTTAGGCATCACACTGTAACTGCAAAAAAAAACATTCGCTGCAAAATATACTCCCATGTCAATGTCCGAATTTGCCAGGAGTTTGGCGGTTGTTGTTGGTATTAATAGCTATTCCAATAGCATCTCGCCATTACAGACCGCTGTCAATGACGCTGCAACATTCGCTCAGCTACTTCGATCAGATCATGGATACGAGGTATTGCCGCTATTAGATCAAACGGCAACCCTTAGCCAGATCCAAAAATTGATCCATCAAACCTTACCCGCCAAAGTAGGCTCGGATGACAGAGTACTCTTCTACTTTGCGGGTCATGGCGTTGCTCAGGATGGGGAAGATGGTCCAGCAGGCTTTTTGGTCCCTCAGGACGCCCGACCAGACAATAGCAATACCTTCTTATCCATGCGAGAGTTGCATGATGCGCTTACTGCCCTGCCCTGTCGTCATTTACTGGCTATTTTAGACTGTTGTTTTTCTGGAGCCTTCCGCTGGTCAAGTCTGCGTGACATTATGACTTGTCCAGAAATTCTCTACCAGGAACGCTATGAGCGCTTTATCCAAGACCCGGCTTGGCAGGTTATTACCTCAGCTGCTTACGACCAAACAGCGCTGGATATCCTACAAGACAGCCGAGGTCAGGGACGCAAGGGAAAACACTCGCCGTTTGCTGAAGCTTTGTTCGAGGCCCTTAAGGGAGCTGCCGATGCTTTTCCCCCTGCAAGGCAGGGTAAACCGGCTGGAGATGGAGTAATCACGGCAACCGAACTCTATCTCTATTTGCGAGAGCGCGTCGAAGTTGCGACCGAAGTGCGAGATCAACGTCAAACTCCCGGTCTATGGCCTTTGAGAAAACACAACAAGGGCGAATACATTTTCCTGGCGCCAGATCATGAGTTAAACCTGCCTCCAGCGCCAGAACTGAACCCAGATAACAATCCTTACCGAGGATTACAGGCATTTGAGGAAAAACACGCTGACTTGTTCTTTGGCAGAAGCCAATTAATTGAACAACTGCAGAACTTTGTCTCTGAGCATCCGTTAACAGCAGTATTGGGAGCTTCGGGCATAGGAAAGTCAAGCTTGGTGAAGGCGGGATTGATCCCTCAGCTGCGAAATTCAGTTGAAAAGAAATGGCTCATCCTGCCGATCATCCGTCCAGGGGAATCTCCGATAACGGCTTTAGCAAGGGCCAGTTTATCTCTGGTAGGGAGGCGCGCCTCTCAGTTAGGGGCAGATAGTGGAGAAACGTCAAGCCTTGTATCAGGAGGGACTGAAGACGAACAGAATGAGGATGGCTCGGCTTCGATTGACGCCCTCAGCCAGACGTTTAAGAAATCATCTGGCCAATTTGCTGCGCTCGTCTCAACTTGGGGAGGGATATACCCCCAGGTTCAACTTTTGCTGGTAATTGATCAATTCGAAGAGCTGATTACCCTATGTCGAGATCGCGAAGAGCGAAAACAGTTCTTGAGTCTACTAGAAGTTGCTCTCACTAATCCGCCGAGCCACTTGCGAATTGTAATAACGCTGCGCTCTGACTTCGAACCTCAGTTTCTAACCTCAGCGCTAAATTTAGGCTGGATGAAATCTCGGTTCATTGTGCCGCCGATGACCCAGGACGAGCTGCGGCAAGCGATCGAAGAACCAGCGGCAGAGCGAGTAATCTACTTCGAGCCCCACGGCTTGGTGGACCAGCTAATCAATGAAGTCGTGCAGATGCCTGGAGCCCTGCCGCTGCTATCGTTTACCTTGAGCGAGCTATATCTAAAGTATCTGGAGCGTCATGAGGACAATCGGGCGCTAACCCAAGCAGATTATGAGGCATTAGGCGGCGTGGCGGGATCGCTGACCCAACGCGCCGACCAGGAGTACGGAAAACTCGTTCAACTCGATCCAGCGTATGAAAAAACTATTCGTCATGTACTGCTGCGGATGGTGACGACTAGTGGGGGTGAATCCGTTCGGCGACGGGTGTCGCTGGCAGAACTGGAATATCCTAAACCAGAAGATCAGCGAATCAAGGCGGTGATTAAACGCTTCTCTGATGTCCGCCTGATGGTTGGGGGGCGAGATCCAGAGGGAAATTCCTATTTTGAGCCCGCTCATGATGTCCTTGTGCAAGGATGGGAGAAGCTGCAACAATGGAAAACTGAAGGTCAAGAAAATCTTGCCTTACAACAGCTGCTGACTCCCGTTGCAAAAGATTGGAGCGATCGCAAACAAGCGGTTGGTTTACTCTGGAACGCCAATCCTCGACTGGATTTACTGAAGCAAATCTTAAACTCTACTGACGATTGGCTGAATCAGCTAGAAATAACGTTTATCCGACGCAGTCTCAGACGACGAAGAATTAACCGCCTAACCAGAAACGGATTGATTAGCACCATCATCCTAAGCATGGGCGCCGCTACTATCATTCCATTTTTGCAACACACTGAGAGTTTAAGAGATAACATTGAAATCTTAAATGGATCGTCTGAAACACTTTTGCAAACCAATGCTCAGCTTGATGCGCTGTTAGCAAGCATCAAGGCTAGCAAACAATTAGACCGAATGAATGAAGGCCTTAGCGCATTCGTGCAACAAGTGATTCATCCTAATGTTTGGGCCAAAACCGAAATTAAAACAACGGCAACACTGCATCAGGCGCTCTCTACTATTCGAGAGCTTAATCATCTAGAAGAACATAGCGATCATGTCAATAGCGTTGTGTTCAGTCCAGAATGTCCAGATACCAAGCAACTGATCGCTTCTGCAAGCAATGACAATACGGTCAAACTTTGGTCTCTCGACGGCGCTTTACTTCCTCCATCCTTAGAACACAATGATTATGTCAGCAGTGTGAGCTTTAGCCCGGATTGCCAGCATTTGGCTTCAGTCAGTTTGGATAACACGATCAAACTTTGGCATTATGACGGGGCTCTCCTCAAAACATTCTTTGATGAGGACGACGTCACAAGTATCCGTTTTAGCCCAGATGGACAAACGATAGCCACTGTCAACTACGCAGGTACAGGAGCAAGTCAAATCAAACTTTGGAATCTTGAGGGGTCCCTTCTCAACACTTTCGAGATCGAGACTCACGATTTTGGCAGCATCGATTTCAGCTCAGATGGGAGCATGGTTGCCGTAGCAGGTAAGAATGATATCCAACTGTGGCGTCTCGACGATGGTCAGCTTATTCAAACCTTTGACGTCCATGAAGACTTAGTCAGGAGTGTCCGCTTTAGTCCGAAACATCCTTTGCTAGCATCAGCCAGTAATGACGGCACGATCAAGCTCTGGCGTCTTGATGGAACCTTGCTCCATGACCAATTGGAAGCTCATAATGGCACAGTCAATGATTTAAGCTTTAGTCCCGATGGTCTGAAGATTGTGTCAGTCGGTGAAGATAATAGGGTCACACTCTGGGCGCTAGAAGGAGAAACGCCTGAGGCAATCCAGCTTGAGAGAATTGAAACGTTTGAGGGGCATGGTGAAGAAGTGAAGAGCGTTAGCTTCAGTCCCGATGGTGAAGCGATCGCGACCGCAAGTCGCGACAACTCAGTTAAGCTCTGGAGCCTCAATGAAGACTTTAGAGATTCTACAGTCCAAATCCTGGGAAGCGATGCTAGTGGCTTGAAGACCTACTTTAGTCCTGATGCGCAAACCCTTGC
>JAKSDM010000726.1 GCA_022360135.1 Pseudanabaenales cyanobacterium
ACGCCGCATAACACGTCCCTGGTGGAGACGTAAGGACATGTTTAGAATTTCGAAGCTGTGAAGTTATTTCTAAACGCCCCCTTAGCACTAAATCTTTCCTTGCCATGTCAGTGTCTGCTGAGCAGATCTGCCTGCATAGGACCGGGTGATCACCAGTTCGATCTTGGCTAGAGAACCTTCGCTCAGATACTGACCTCTAATGGGTAGTCGACCAATGGCTAGGGTGAAGTGATTGTAGTTTTGACTTACCCTCTCAGCTGGGATGTCTGCCTCGTAGCGGGTGATGAAGCGAGGGCGGCGTTCGTCTCGGCTGGTGCGGTAGCGAATATAGAATTGGGTGTTGACCAGGTCTGACTGCTGGGCCAAATCTACCACATTGAGCGTAAAACTGCGACTACGGCCAGCGGTTCGGCCTAATTCCAACTGGGTAGCGTCGCTTGCCCGCACAGCTCCAGCTACGCGGTAGGTCGTGAGGTTCCCTGAATGACTCAGTTCGCCTTTTATCCACAGGTCATCAGGTGAAGTAACGTTGATTTTACCCTGCTGATCAATCGCAAGATGGAGTTCGCCTGGCGTACTTGCTTGCGCCACCCGATCAGAGTCCCACACAAGTTGAAACCGACCTTCCACATGATCGACATACTCAAAATAGGTTGAGTCAACGATAGATCCTGGCGCCAGTAGCGCTATTGCACCAGTTCGACTATTCCACAGGTTGCGAGAGAGGGTAAGGGGTTGGCTGGGAAGGGTGGCGATCGCCGCCCTTCTAGTTGGGCTCTCAGATGGAATTGGCTGATCCCGGTTAATCAAAACCAGTCGCCCCAGTTGTCCATCTGCACCGTTTTGTCCGTCCCGACCGTCATTCCCGTCGCTACCATCTTGGCAATGATACTCACTGCTGTCACAGGCGCCGTTTTCGCAGGTTTCGATGGTCCAATGGCGGTCATCGCACTCGCAGCCATCTGTCCCCTGTCCACCGCGTCCGCCCCAACCGCCGCGTCCGCCCCGAGCCGTGACGTAAATCCGCCGTAATTGGGCGGGGTCTGTGTAATAGATCGTCAAGTCACCGCCATCTCCCCCATCTCCCCCATCTCCCCCATCTCCCCCATCTCCCCCATCAGCGGCTTCCAGGTTATGCTTCGTATCGGGTTGACGGGAGCAGCGGGGGCGACTAGCCCGTCCACCATCGCTACCGTCATCGCCATCGCTGCCGTTCAGATTGAGGTTAATTGTCTCACCCGTCGCCCAGATAGTTTGGCTATCAATACTGCGTCCGGCCCGACCATCCCGTCCGTCTCGTCCGTCTCGTCCGTCTGAGCCATAGTGGTTGCGCTGATCAGCCAGAGCCGATAGACATAACTCAAACTCAAAGGAGGGTAGGGGCAGGGCGCCTGTCAGGGCGAATAGGGCAGTTACAATAGCGCAACCTCTCCCAAAGCGAATCACAAGGGGGGCAACCAAACGCATAGGGAAATCTTTGATACGGTAACAACTTAAGGTAGAAATTTATCCTGGAAATAAAAATCAGAATACGCTACGAAAACGGCGCAGCTATGTAGCTATAAGGTTGTGGCTTTAGTGGATACGCCAACTACTTCATTGAAGCCTGTTCGTATTCCCAATATAGTTCAAGCTGGTCTAAAAAAAAGACCATCTGCCCATTTGCTAACTACTGTATGTCTTATCCTACGCTTTACCTAGCAATTACCAATCATGGCTTTGGCCACGCCACCCGAGCGATCTCGGTAGCAGCTACGCTGCGGCGGCGCTCTCCAGAGATGCGGATTATTCTCTCTACCACTGCGCCTCAATGGCTGCTGGCAGCTTATATGGGCGGAGAGTTTATTCATCGCGCCAGAAGTTTTGATGTGGGTGTGCTTCAGCGCGACAGCCTGACAATGGATAAAACGGCCACGCTGCAAAAACTGATGCACATCCGCAGTCAACAGGATGACATGGTGGCGGCAGAGGTTGACTTTATTCGCCAGCAAGGGGTGGGCTTGATTTTGGCTGACATTCCGCCGCTGGCGACTGCGATCGCCCGCGCGGCCGATATCCCCTGCTGGATGATGAGCAATTTTGGCTGGGACTTTATTTATCGCCCTTGGGGTGGGGGCTTTGAGGCTATTGCCGATTGGATTGGGGAGTGTTTCAGTCAGTGTGATCGGCTTTTTCGCCTCCCTTTTTGTGAACCGATGTCAGCTTTTCCCCACATCTCAGATGTCGGTCTGACTGGTGGAACCCCTCGCTACGCCTTGGCTCAGCTGCGAGCAGAGTTTAACTTGACTGCGCCGCCAGAGCGAACGGTCCTCTTGACTTTCGGCGGACTGGGGCTAGAGAAAATTCCTTATGCGGCGCTTCAACGCTTCCCAGACTGGCAGTTTGTCGCCTTTGATCGGCAAGCGCCTGAATTGCCCAATCTCCGACTGGTGACGAACCTAGCTTATCGACCAGTGGACTTCATGCCATTATGTGGGCAGGTGGTTTCTAAACCAGGATTTAGCACCTTTTCTGAAGCTTGTCGCCTGGGCATTCCGATTGTGACAATTCCGCGTGAAGATTTCGCCGAAACCCCACTGCTGCTCAATGGCATTCAAGATTACGCCGCCCACAAAATCCTGCAGCCGCTCGAATTCTTTCAGGGAGACTGGGCCTTTTTGAATGAACCCCCAGTTCCCCCCCGAAAATCTCAGCCACTGAGCAAGGAAGGTAATCATGACATTGCTCAAGCTGTGATTGAATATTTCAACTGCCTGAGATAGGGGATAGGGACTTCCCTCACCTTGTTACTAAAATTACCCAGCGATTCCACAGATATTTTCAACCCTAGATGCTATAATTATTCATTTACTGGGCAAATACTCGGTAAAAAAGGTGCTTAGTTAAAAAAGCTTGAACCCCTTAGTTGGTATAGCTTCTATATTTTCCAGGTTTCCAGGAATTCCTAAGTAAATCCCCGTTGCGGAGGGACACCATGTCAAAGGAGGCGCACTCCGCCCAGCGTAGCGCCAAAACCAAAAGCGGTCACTACACTGCAGCGATCATAGAGCATTATATTCAAGCAGAAAACGTATCTGTTAACCAACCACAGTCTACCTCTGAGGCAGTAGTAGTAGCCGATCTAGAGAACTCAATTAAAACAACCTTCACACAGCATACAGACTCTGCTCAAAAATGCCTCGCCTTTGCCATTGCTGGCGGCATTGATCAAGTCGATGAGACGAAACTCAAGGCCATTGTTGCTCTCTTGCAGAAAATGACTGACGATAGCTCAATAGAAATCATTACGCTAATCTTAGGAGGTTCGCCAGCAGGGCTGGAGAAATTGAAGGATCTCCATGAGTCAGGGGAGTTAACCGAAGTCCTAGATACGCCAATTGAAGATGTTCACTTTGTCAGCCCTGAAACCTCAGAAAATGATGACGAGGCAGCCAACAAAGATAAGTCTCGCCTGATCCAGGAAATCATCACTCAAGCAGCTGGCAAGCAAGATCTCAGAGACGCAGACCTCAGCGTCGCCAACCTTAGCCGCACCAACCTCAGCAGCTTCAATCTTGTCGGCGCCAACCTCAGCCACACCAACCTCAGCCACGCCAACCTCAGCGGCGCAATCTTCAACCATGCCAATCTCAGCGGCGCGGACCTCAGAGACGCCAACCTCAGCGGCGCCAACCTCAGCTACGCTAATCTCAACTGCGCCAACCTCCATAGTGCTTTAATCAACCAAACAACGGTGATTGCCGAGAAGTGGCGCTTAGTTTGGGAACTGGTTAATTCCGGGAGTAAGGGGCACAACCCCAACGGCGCCGACCTTAGCGATGCAGACCTTAGCGATGCAGAACTGAGTGGTGCAGACCTCAGCGATGCAGAACTGAGTGGCGCAGATCTGAGTGGCGCAGACCTCAGTGGCGCAGATCTGAGTGGCGCAGACCTCAGCGATGCCGACCTCAGCCGCGCCAACCTCAAACGCACAGACCTCAGCCGCACAAATCTCCATGGCGCTTTAATCAATCAAGCAACGGTGATTGCGGAGAAGTGGCGCTTAGTTTGGGAACTGGTTAATTTTGGGGGTAAAGGCCACAACCTTAGCCACGTAGACCTCAGTAACGCCAATCTCAGCGGCGCCAATCTCAGCGGCGTCAACCTTAACCTTGCAGATCTCAGTCTTGCGACCTCAGTAACGCCAACCTCAGTGGCGCCAACCTCAGCCGCGTCTATCTCAGCGGCGCAGACCTCAGCGGCGCAGACCTCAGCGGCGCCAATCTCAGCGGCGCATACCTCAGCCATACAGATTTCAACAGCGCCGTTTTCAGCGGCGCAATTGTCCAAAATGCACGATTTACAAATAGTTTAGGGATCTCTAAAGCAAACAAAATTGATCTCAGGCGACGGGGAGCTATTTTTGATGATTTACCCGGCGATCTTGCTTCAACCCACT
>JAKSDM010001288.1 GCA_022360135.1 Pseudanabaenales cyanobacterium
AATGCGATCAGCCAAGGGGTTTCTAAAGTACTAGCCAGCTTTGTCTGAAAGCGTTTGGACAACCCTGACAGTTTTGCTTCAGGCTGAGCTTGCTGTTTCAGACAGGTATCTAGGGTCAGAGCCCCGAGGGCGGCAACCGTCATCTTTTGTCCATAAAAGGGGTTAACCGCACAGACTGCATCTCCCAACGCCATTAGACCTTCCGGTAGTCTGGAGAGTTTTTCGTAGTGACGGCGGCGGTTCTCTATATGGCCGTAGGTTTGGACAGGGCTGAGTGAGGAGGCGTCTTTGATCGCTTCGTAGAGAAGAGGACTCTGTAAACTTTGAGCAAATTCTAGGAAACTTCCCTGATCAGTCGGTAACGAATCGTGCCCCACACTGGATAAGACAACCACCCAGCGATCCCCCTCTACCGGATAGATCACGCCAGCCCGCTTATTCTTAGGAGGCTTATGAGAAATCATCAGGACTTTCCAATCAGCCTGAAAATTCTGGGGTCGCTTAAACCAGCAGGTGCTGTAGCCCAGGAAAGAATTGATTGCAGTCTCTTCAGGGGAGGGATATCCTAAGGTTTCTAACCACTGCGGTAAGGAAGAATGACAGCCCCTGGCGTCCACTACAAGGTCAGCCGCCAGTTTATCTTCCTCGGCGCCGCCCTGCTGTAAAACCTGGACGCCGGTTACTCTAGCTTGACTATCATCAAGCCGAAGTTGAGTAACCTGGCAGGCCGCCAAAAAATTCACGCCGTAGTGATCCATCAAGCGACGGCGGATTGACCACTCAAATAAACGATGACTACAGGTGTGGGTAGCCAGATCTGCTTGGAATCGAACCCCTACCCCAAGCACTGGACAGTCGGCGGTCCAATTAATCGTCGGGGCGCCGACAAGACTGAGTTCAATGGCTAACCCTGGAAATAGGTATTCTAGAATTCTTTGTCCCTGAGCCAGCGGCACATGGACATTATTAGCTTGAGAAACGCCGCCATGGGGCTCCGGCTTCTGTGGCGGAGAAGACGGATTGTGGTCATTCAGGGACTCACGCTCGACCACGGTTACCGTTTCAAAATGATCGGCCAAAATCCTGGCGGCCATTAATCCAGCAATGCTGCCGCCAATAACCACAGCATGGCCGCTTTTCCACATGACTGGTTGTTGTCTTGCAGGTGTCATCATTCCCTTTCCTTAGAGTCAGTTTCTAGCGGCGCTAGCACTATGGACGGCAAAAAACTTAAGAAGGATTCCGCAAACGCACGCCAAAACAAGACTTGAATTTTGTATTTAAA
>JAKSDM010000568.1 GCA_022360135.1 Pseudanabaenales cyanobacterium
CGAAATGGTCTGCGAGGCCCCGACCGCCAATGTGTCTGTCCCAACCAACAGGTTTTGGTCTGTGGACCCGTTAAAACCAGGATTAGGATTCAGGGGGGGGCCGCCAGTTGTCACACTGGTGACGTTAAAGCTAGCTGCATCCGCAAATGTACCGCTTAGATCTTCTGTCACCTGAACATTTTCAAGCGGCGCAGGTCCCAGGTTTTCAACCACCAGTTCGTAGGTGACATCGAAATTGTTATTACCGTTGTCAACCACATTCGCTACCCGTTTGGCCACCCCAATGGCAGGTAGGTTTACTACAGTGGAGGTATTTTCAATCGGATCGCCATCTCCATTCGGGTCAGGGTTGCCGGGGACGCCTGCCGTAACGGTTGGATCATCGGTCGATTCATCGCTGACTGGCGCCCCTGAAGGTGTGGTGGCGGTTGCTAAGGCAATATTATTGAAGGGGCCCAGGCCGCCTGCTGCTGGATTACCGGGTGTGATGACCACATCAAAGGTTACCGTTTGAGTTTCACCCGGCGCCAGAGTGTCAACGCCCTGTAGGAGAGTTGTGTTGGTGCTTCCGTTGAAAGCGGCATTCACGGTTAAGTTGGCGCTTTGTACATTGGATACCGTAAACCCGTTGGTGTTGGCGAACGTTGTCGTCAGGTCTTCAGTAATCTGAACATTATTCAGTTGAGTTTCCCCCAGATTTACCACAGTCAGGGTGTAGGGAACTGTGAAGGAGCCATCAGGGTTTTGAACAGGGGTTCCGGCAGATTTCGCTAGACCAATAATTGCGGGGTCGAAGTTGATATTGAATAAAGCAATCCCATGCCCATCTGGGTTGGCTGGCGATGCGGGTCCATTGCCATAGGCGTAGGTTAGCGTGTCCACACCAGATGGATAGGCCACGTCAATGTTGCCTTCTCCGGTTGTGTTGTCAGCTTCTTGGTTCGGGGGCGCCGGGGGGGGCGGAAAAATACCCGTTGCAACGTTACCTGATATGGCGGCGGTAATACTTCCAGGAGGGGCAGAGAGAGTCGGCAAGACTTGAGTTCCCCCTAAACTCCCACCGACGGTTACCTCGTCTTGCCAGCCGAGCAAATCGTCGCGATCAACGTCAAAAATGGTGAAATTTACGTTTTCGGCAGGCACAGGATTACCAGCGCCATCGACAAATTCAAGGGTGACTATAATCTCATCGCTATTGACATCCGGATCAAATATTGATATAAGGCTATTGGCGTTAGGACCTGGATTTGGAAAGCCCCCTGAAACTTCTTCAAGATTTATGTTGTTGTCAAGCCGGGTGATTGTTCCGGTGGCCCCAGTCCAGGTTAGTCTTACGTTCACTGAGCCGCCGTTAGCTGTGGGCACCGTATAGGTATTAGAAAGTGTCAGCGCAGGCCAGGTGACATTACTCCATACAAGGGTTGCAGATAAGGCGCGCTCAGGACATAAAAAACCGCCAAATGTCGCCATCATCAGAACAGACTTGAGCAGTCCCCGATGTAGCCAACCCCCCCGATGTTTTTTGGGGGGTGTACTGCGATGGATGAACGGAGGGAATGAAAGATGTTTAAGAAGAGGGTTTTTTAGCAATCGATTCATTGCTTGGATTCCTAACAAGAATGATGGGCGCACAGAGCTGAGTTGCTGCAAGGGGTGTTTATGAACTGTCCTGATCTAGAGTTTTAGGGTTCTAATTGCAGATCGGTTTCTTGATCTTCAAAGATGATGTCGAGCCCACGGGTGTCTTCGAAGATGAACTCGACCCGGCGATCGCGGGCGTAGTCCAACCGAGTATTCCCTGATGTCGCCCGTTGGGCTTCTCCAAAGGAGATAATCCGCATCCGTTCGGGGTTCACCCCTTGCCGCAGCAGATACTCTCTCGCCGCCCGAGCTCGGCGCTCACCCAGAGCCTGATTGTAGGCGATACTGGCCCGAGGGTCGGTGTGCCCTTGCAGCTCCACAATGATGAAGGGGTATTCCAATAGAACAGCCGCAATCTGATCGAGAACATTAGCGCTTGCCGGGCTGATAAAGGCTTGATCGAGCGCGAAGTGGATGCTCCTGGGTAATTGCAATTGCAACGGCTCCGGGGGAGGCTGCTGCAGGGGAGGGGGGTCTGGTTCAACGGTGACGGGCGCAGGCGCACAGCTAGGGACGTAAGGTGTGGGCGAAGTTGTCGGCGGCGCTGATCCATCTGCAGCCTGGATCAACGCCACAGGAGCAGGCTCCGACGTACCATAGCGAGGGTCAGTGGCGATCGCACTGACCCTGGCTCCGGGCGGTAGCGCCAAACTCAGGCTAAATTTCCCATTGGCGTCAGGGTTTACGGTTGTTAACGGCTGATCCAGAGGACTATAAACGCCTGCATTCTCTGTCACCTGATAAATATCCACTTCGGTCTCTGGGTCCGCCTTGCCGGTCAATAAGACCTGATCGCCCTCAATATTGAAGGTATAGTTGTCGAAAGCAGGGGCGTTCATGGCGCCATTCCCCGTATCCACCCGGCGATAATAGGAATTGCGGGGTGGGTTGGGACCATCTCCAATCTGATAGTTCTGCACTTGAGTATGATTGTGGGTGATCAGGTCGATACTGAGACCCTCTAGGCCAGCAAAGCGGTTATGGCGAATAAGATTGCGATCGCTGCGGGGAAAGGCGCTCACCACCACTCCCGGTCCCGGCTGATAGCCGATGAAATTATCCCTTACCTGGTGGTCATCTCCCATCACATAAACGGCGGCCCGTTGAAACCGCCGACCGTTAAATCGGATATCGTTGTCCTGGAGTTGGGCGGCCCCTTCTGGCTTGAACATAAACACACCGCTGCCATCATTGGCGCAGATCAGATTGCCGACAATTTGGGCATTGCCGATTTCGCCCTCCAACCGAATGGCGTCCGGTATACCCGCCACTCCATTACCAATGATGCTGTTTTCAGTTACCTGCATTCCTTGAGCTCGGACACCGGTGATAATGGCGCTGCCCTGATGATGATCAATCCGATTCTGACGAATCACCGCACCCACTCCATTGAACACAGACACCCCAAATGCAGAGCGTATTTCTGGGATGGCGTCGGCTGGAGTTATCCCGAGCCAATTGAGTTCGATCACAACATCTTGAGGCGCTTTCTCTATCTCCCCGTAGTCAAAAAAGTGAATAGGCGGCGAGAGCGGCCCAGCATCGACTGGGGGCGGCGCGTTACTGATAAAAATATCGGCAGGCGGAGTGGGTTGCGTTGCCCGAGGTCTAGTTGAGGTAAAGCCATAGAGACTTAACCCGCGAATGGTCACCCGGTCCGCCGTGATGGTGAATCCCCGAAATATCGTGTTCTGGTCCGGGGCTGACGTCAGGCTGACGATGGGAACCGGGACAGGAATAAATGCCCGGGGCGGCGTCACGTCGCCATAGCCCGGCTGAGTGGCGCCATCAATCACCAGCCCGGGCGCCGCCAGGTCAGGCAGCAATGCCGCCAGCTGAATCGTGGTTTGCTCAGGCAGGAGGGCAAACTCAATCCGCGAGGACTTCCCTGCAACTGGGGCGACCTGCATTTTTTCCGCTTGACTCAGGCGTTCCCAAGGTAAATTGCCATTCGCAATTTCAATTGCTTCTCGCAGGGTCAACCCGGCGTCAGGCCGAATTGGGCCATCCTGATTGCTATTGACCGTAATTCGGAATGAAGGAATCGCCGCCGATGGCTGGGGCTGACTGTTGGCAGCTTGAGTCAGTAACAGCAAGAACGGCGCCATGGCTAAGGAAAGCTTCGTGACGAGTAGGCTGGGACGAAGTTGCTGGTTGAATTTCATAATCTATTCCCGCCATCCATTAACTGACTTAATCACCGTTTTCTCATTCTTGGCAGGCGTTGTTTCCCCCCTATTCGGGGCAGAGATCGTTGCTGTCTGAGGCCGGGTGAATCCTGCTCCCACCTCATCTGTTTCAGGCCCTGCTTGAGCCGTTTCATGGGCGACAGGCGATTCGACTGCGGTGATCTCAATCAGAGATTCTTCCTGTTGGGGTGGTGAAACCGGCTGGCGGCCAAACCCATTAAACAATTCATTCACCTTAAAGCTGATGCCGAAGAAGGGGCCGTTGGCTGTGCGGGAACCATTGCCGCCAAAGGAGTTATCGTTGGCGTGACCAAAGCTGTAACCCACTCCCAGTCGTAATTCTGGGGTTAAATAGTAACCCAACTCTAAAGCAGCGCCAGTTTCAAAGAAATCAGCCTGAGGTTGACTAATCAAACGAAAACCCCCAGTCACATCCCAGCGATAGCCAAACCGATAGGTCGCCCGGAACTGTCCCAGGTTAATCAGATTGGTGGTGCTGAAATCTTCAGCCGCTGTCGTCTCACTCAGGCGGAATGCATACTTGCCGTAAAACTCCCATTGCCAGTTAGGGGCAACAATTCCTTCCAAGGCGAAGGTATGATCGGTAGAGCCGCTATCTTCGCCAAAGGTAATGGTATCAGGAGTTGTAGACGGATTACTGCGATACTCATAGCTGAGCAGGCCATTGAAGAAATCACTGTGGGGATTTCGATAAGCCAGTCCTAGCCTCAAATTGGCAGTGTCTCCTAGCTCACCCGTGATGGTTTGGTTGGCGAAATTTGACATTTCAAAGTTTAATAGCCCGGTTAGCGCTGGGGTAATTTTCCCAGCAGCGGCTACACCAATCACCGTGTTGTCAGCCTGGTCTTTGGAATCCCTATACTGAAATCGACCACTGAATTGAAAGTCAGGGTTATTCGTGTACTCAAGTTCGGCAATGTAGGTCGTCCCCGATAACAAACCCAACGACGCCGCACTTTGCCCAACTGCAAAGGCCTGTTCAAACTCTTGGCCAGCTCCAGTCAGGTTAAAGGCGTCACCCATGATCCGCTCTAGACCTAGGTTCAGACGCAAGCCTGGGGCCAGGGTCACGCGGTGGTTGAGTCCCAGCGCAGCCTGCCCGGTAACGCCGTTGTACCCGCCTAGCAGGGAGTAGCGACTGGTCAGGGAGGTGTTGTCCCCCAGTTTGTGGTCGACGATGGTATCCAGACTCGTAATAGAATTGGGACCTTGGCCGCCAGAAAGGAACTGCTGAGCCAGCCTTATCGTTATTCCCGGCTCAACTGCCCAATCCAGACCCAGAGTTGTGCGAGTCGGATAGAGGGGATCTGACTCGCCGGTGAAATTGATTTCACTCTGGCCTCTGAACGATAAAAATGATGTAATCGGCAGGGCGAACCGGGGAACCAGTTGGTTGGAAGAGGTGCTGGTAGAGTCAATGCGATCGCTTCGACCCCGATGAACATAATCAAGCCCTAGGGTTGCCGCCCCCCATCTTTGCTGAATCCCGGCTCGGAAGGTTCTGAGGGTATTGTTCACCTCGTCGCCGACTTGCGCAGATTGCCCCGGATCCAGCAAAGCGTCAGCAGAGGTCAGAACATCAGTGGCGAAGCCAAAGTTAGATTCTTCGTCGTATTGAACTTGAATTTGGGTATTGGGCCCCAGGTTAGCAGCCAGTTCTCCGCCAAAGCGAGTCTGACCGGGGCTAAAGCTGGTGGTGGCGTTATTACTAAATTGATCGTCTACTGAGCGGAAGTAGGCCCGCCCCCGAAGACCTGGTAGGAGATTGCCAGACGCCTCGAAACTATAAGCCCCGCCATCAAACCGATCACCGCCAAAAAGCTGAGATGAGCGAGCTAGCTCACCTGTGATCTGGGCGCCGCCTCCCAGAGATATGAGAAAGTCAAAACCGTACAGGTCGAAATCCAAAGTTCCTAAGTCTTCCTTCTGGTAGGTCGCCGCAATCCAACTGGGATTTCCCTCAAAAGCAGGCGTAAAGTTGTACTGCAACCGACCCGCATAGAGATTGCCGCCATCTCCGCCGCTATCCAGCTGATAGGTCACTACAATTTTCTGGACTAACGTCAACCCTAGGGGGTTCAGTTCAGTGGCGTGAATGGGCTGACGGAACAGTAGAGAGCCGCGATCGTAGTCAATCTCGTAATCAGCTCCCCGAGTCAGCGTTCTGCTCTCGATCACCGTTCCGGGGCGATTGAATTCTTCCGTCTCTATCGTGACGACTTCACTCCCACGCAGGACTAAGCGCTGGGAAAGGAAATACAGACCACTAGTGCCGTCCGGCGCAATGGTGTCTCGCTGAAAGGGATTGAGGTTGTTGGCGGCCAACGCAGTAAGCTGTAAACCGCCCCCGACATCGAAGGTATAGTTTGCCTTAAAGCCATGAAGCTGGCGGATCAAAGCGGTAAAATCTTGGGAAGCTCTAGCAAACTCTGGGGTGTCGTAATCTCCCCACATGATGTAGTCGGGCTCCCCTCCCGGAATGATGGAGTCTCGCTGGAGCCGGGCATAAAAGCTATCAATGGACGGGGTTAAAAAGTCCGTGGTTGAACTGTCCCCATAGACAGGGTATTGCTGATCACAAAATTGCACATCTTGATATAACCCATTGCCGTCGCATCGCTCGTTGAGCGCCCGATCGCTGTTGAAGGCGCCGGTAAAAAGCCACTCCCCCAAAGAGCCTGTGGCAAAAATCGCCGAATCTACATCGACCTCGACATCATCATCCAGGATATCCGGATTGAGAAAATCCTCAAAACTGCCGAAGAAATCGACGCCGCCTCGTCCAATCCGAAAATCCAGCAACCCCGAAATAACAAAAGGACGACGTTCAGTTATAAATTCAACTTGGGTGAATGCTTCCAACTCTGGATACGATGCTGCCGGAAAGAATTCCCTCGTCCCACCGGGCTTGAATCCTCGGGCGTCTGCGCCGTCTACCGCCGCCCGAATCCGCACTAATCGTTGTTCCAGACTTGAGCGCATCACCTCAGCATCAATGCGGGAACGCAACCGGGCCTCAAATGCTCCCTGGCGTGCAAGGACTTGAAACCCAGGGCGATCAGTATTGTAGTCGGCGCCAATGAATTCGCCTGAACTACTGGTTAAAGTAACCACAACGTCATGGGAAATCAGAGCGCCTGTCTCGTCAGTGATTTGGCCCCCAATCGTCAGGGTTGAACGACCGTCCCTTGGGATGCTAGAGTCGCCGACCGGAAAAACCTCTATTTGGGGAGCTAGATCCGCCTCGGGAACATCAGGTTCAGCAAATGAATCGGGAAGCCTATATTGCGTCATCGCTGGGTTAGGCTGACTCGATGCCTCGGTAAGGGGATCAACCGCTAGCGGTGACTCATCTTCGCCCGTTCTAAGCAGCTCTAGAGAAAAGGACTCATCCTCTGGTCTACTAAGAATATCGTTATTTCGAATATTTCCATGTTCCGACTCTGACTCAGAGATATTGATTGCCGGAGCCCGCTGTTCCAGTCCTTCGAATTCGATATCAGCCAGCGGGTTATTGGGCGCGATCGCTTCAGTCTCCAGCCCATCCGCCGCTGACTCTAATTCCTCTGAGTCTTCTGAAACAGCTTGAAATTCATCAGTCGCCGCCATAAAGGGGGCGGTCGATTGGTCAGCTGCTGGAGATGCCTGGTTGGCGGCTACCGGGATGGCTATTCCTAGAGCGCCTATCAAAGTTGTGACGATTTTCAGGTAAATGGTGTGTGAAGATTGACTCATATCATTCTTGCCCCTCACCAAATGTGGGGGTGACTGCAAAATTCATGCGTGCTAATCCGCCCGGGGCAAGGCGCACAAGTCTTGACTGACTATTGTTCTCAAGGCGATAGAGATTAGGAGCCAGGGTGTAGCCAGGTAAACTAAACAGGTCTAACGTGCCGACTCGATTGCCAGACACCACATTGATGACTGAAAACAACCCATTTGGGTCGGTAATGATGCGATTACCGTCATCCATAAAGATCACGGCATTTGGCACCCCTGGCTCTCCGGGCTGTTGTTCGCCATCGAAATTTCTATCTACGAAGACGCGACCCACGATGGCGCCGCAGTCCGCCAAAATACCGGGACGAATCGTGAGTTGAAAGGTGGCGGTGACAGCGGCAAACGGGGGCGATGATGCTTGGGCCGTATTGAGTCCAGAGCCTCTGATGGCGTCCGGTGTTAACAAGACCGCGTAAACGATACTCAGTTCAGCGCCAGGGGCCAATGCCCCAAACTGGAAGGTGACCTGGTTTCCAGAAACACTGACATCAGTCAACGCGGGTGTTTCGGGTGAGGTTTGAACCGAGCCAGTCACGAACTGTAAACCCAAAGGCAGCTGGTCTGTAACTGTCAGCGGATCAGCTGCTACGTTCCCGTTATTTCTTACCAGCAGGCGGTAAAGCACCGTATCTCCCGGTTCAGCCGCCGCTCGGTCAGCAGTTTTGACGATTTCTAAGCCGCTCTGACTAGGCGGAGTTTCAGGTCCAACAACGCCGACTGCTGGGTCAAACTCAGTGTTGTTAGAGGGGGTCTTGAAGGTTCTGCCTGTAGGCCCCTGAAACTGGGCTGAGGCTGTATTCGAAATTGTTGTTTGCGCCATTAATGGCGGAGCAGGATGGCTAATGAAACCCAGTAAGTAACTCAACAAAAAACCTACCAGGACAAAACCAG
The DNA here is from genome assembly GCA_022360135.1 of Pseudanabaenales cyanobacterium. Taxonomy (GTDB): domain Bacteria; phylum Cyanobacteriota; class Cyanobacteriia; order Phormidesmidales; family Phormidesmidaceae; genus JAKSDM01. Next base: position 8,523 of record JAKSDM010000568.1, read on the forward strand.
CGTGCTTGAGTAG
>JAKSDM010001138.1 GCA_022360135.1 Pseudanabaenales cyanobacterium
CATTGCAGTTTCTGTTGCAGCCTTGGCTTTGAATGCGTTTTTGGGATAAGTGTTGGCAGGCGAACAACACCCCTGATATCAGTCTGTAGGCGGATTACAGGCGTCGGAGTCATAATCGACAACTCGAACCCCGAAGGAATATGCCTTCATCTCTGACTCGTCTGGGAAGGGATAGTTCTGAACTGCCTCAATAGCCTGTTCATCTAGCACACTATATCCAGTGCTATTTAGCAAGTGAGGGTTGTCTATAAGCTCGCTTGTTATATCAATAATCTGCTCGTTTTCATCGACAATTACCCCAACTGAAGCAGAGCTGGGGGCTTGAGGTAAACATTCCCCGAGAAGATAGGGAATATCGATGAACTCCGGCTTATCAGGGGTAACGCCATAGTTGGCGAGAATCTCAATAAACCATCCGTTAAATTCTCTGGCCCCTTCCTCATCCGTCGTTCCTGTTTGGTCATAGTTATAGAATTTAGAATCTTTCAGACGGTCCTGTAGGGTGGGAGGTTCGGGTTCCGGCTCGGGTTCCGGCTCAGGTTCCGGCTCGGGTTCAGGTTCTGGCTCAGGTTCCAGTTTTGGCTCAGGTTCTGGCTCGGGTTCGGGTTCCGGCTCGGGTTCTGGCTCAGGTTCCGGCTTGGGTTCGGGTTCCGGCTCAGGCTCAGGTTCAGGTTCTGGGACGACAGGCAGTTGAGACACCTGGATAGTCTCAGGTTCCGCCACCAGGGCTGCTTCTGGTTCCGATTCCTCAAAGTCAGGTATTGGAATAGAAAGCAGCAGGCCATGCAGACCCAGTGAAAGAATCAGCATGGGACGGATAAAGAGTTTTAGGAACCGCCAGAAATTTTTCACGGAGGTGTGGCCGATTGACTAGTGCTAAACTCATTCATGATTACTGGCTTCTCTATTCCCGACCTAGTCAAGATTTCCCGGCTTCAGTAGATACCCTCCGATTTACCTAAGGTTGAGACTATCCTTTTTATAACTTACTCAGGATGGCTGCAGACAGATCCGCACACTGATTGAGACTCACATTCGATTTGGCGGAGAGTCGTTGTTCGTTAGCGGCAATCCCTCTGATGGAGTTACGATAGATCGTTATAATTGGCCAGAATCGAAACCTTCATTTTGGCTGTAGGCTAGGCGTACAACTAATTTGAAGAGTAGCTTAACGAATGAATAAGCGTGAGGATTTAACCTTGATTGTCGCGGGTATCCTCCTAGTTTTGACTGCGGGTATCTTCATGACGCTTGGCTCTAATCTCAATTCTCCATCCCAAAGAGGTGAGTTACTCTCCCCGGATTCCTATCTGCTAAGCGATCCGTTTTTACAATACCCAACCGAATCTTCGGTTCGAGTAGTTTGGTTTACAGAATTTGAAGGGGAATCCCATGTAGTTGTGTATGGTCAGCCAGGGCAGGCCCTGGACGCTGACGATTTGAGCCAGGTTGTCAATGCGCCTACTGTTAAAGCAACGACGACTAAACTCAGTCGGGTTCAGGAAGATCAAGACTCCAAGGTCCAACGTTCGGATTTTGCCGACGATCGCTACGCCAGACCTAGCCAGCGCCAGATCTGGCGGCATGAAGCCGAAGTTATAGATCTGATCCCGGGTCAGCGAGTACCTTATCAGGTGTTGAGTCTCCGGGAAGGGGGGCAAGTGATCAAGAGTCAGGTATTCTCACTAGCGCCCACTCCGCCCGCCGGACAACCGCTCAAGATTCTGCTGACCTCTGATCATCAACTGATGCCCATGACCCCAGCGAATCTGCAGAAGGTTGAGGAGACAATCGCGCAGGAAAAGGATGGGGAAGAATTTAGGCGGCTGGACGCCGTCTTTCTAGCGGGAGATCTGGTCAATATACCCGATCGGGCCTCGGAGTGGTTCGATGACGAGCGCGGGCACGCCTTTTTTCCCAATCTGCAGGGACGAGCAAACTATGCTTTAGAGCGGAATGGGCGAACAACGATTTATCGAGGGGGCGAAATTATTCAGCATGCGCCTCTATTCCCCGCGATTGGCAACCACGAAGTAATGGGGCGGTTTTCGCGGGCGGCTAGCCTCAGGGATCAATTTAACGATCCCATTCCCTGGGAGGTTGCCGTTAATCGCTATAAGCAAAATGCGAAGGTGTTCAATCCCAAGAATGATCCCGAGGTGCGGCGGACCTGGTTGAAAAATAATTCTTTCAATACGGATACTTATGAAGAAATTTTCACCTTGCCCACTAGCCAAATTTTGGATAATGAAGAGAAGACAACGCGATACTATGCGTTGACCTTTGGAGATGTACGGTTAGTATCGCTCTTCGTCACCAATATTTGGCGATCGCCCGATCTCACCTCCAACACCCGGGGTCGTTACCGAGAGCGAGCGCAGGACCTCGCTAATCCCGCCAATTGGGGACATGGACAACATATCTTCGCTGCCATTGATAAAGGCAGCCCCCAGTACCGCTGGCTAGAACAGGAGCTGGCGAGTGACGCTTTCCAACGGGCCAAGTACAAAATTGTCATGCTCCACCATCCTCCTCACAGTTTGGGGGGAAATATCGTTCCCGCCTTCACAGATCCGGTCCCGGTGTTTGACCTTAGCTCTGACGGCAGCCTCAAAGCCATTCGCTACGAATATCCCAAAGACAAAGACTACATCATCCGTGACCTGATTCCTCTGTTGGAGAAAGCTGAGGCGCAGCTGGTTTTCTACGGCCACTCTCACCTCTGGAATCGCTTTGTTAGTCCTAATGGTATGCACTTCTTGGAATCTTCTAATGTGGGGAATACCTACGGCGCTTTCTTCGCGGAGAAAAAGCGGAAAATACCGCCAGAAAAGCCTATGGACGAGGAGCTAGAAGGCTTTCAGGAAACTTACGCGGCTATCGGAGATCCCAATGGTCTTGAACCAGAGACGCCCAGCCTTAAACCCCTTAAGAACGAGGATGGGAATTCCCTACCCTATATCGCCAGCAACGATATTACGACCTTTAGCATCTTAGACACAGGCACAGGGATAATTAGCAGTTACTATTTCGACACCCGAAAGCCTAATTCAGAGGTGGTTGAATTTGATCAGTTTCAGTTAGTTGGGTCATGAGATTATGCTTCACTTCTGCGACTCCCCTCTCCCTGGGGTGAGGGCTGAGGGCTGAGGGGTCGAGCGCGAAAATAGTCGGAAGTAGAGCGACTGAGCGATCTCCTTGAGGGGGAATGTCAGATAGGTGAGGGGATTAATGGTGACGATGATGTTGCGGACGTTATACTGGGCCAAGCTGACCACGGCCCAGGCCACCCAGTTCGCAGACATGACCCCAATGGGGTTAAGGTTGCTTTTGAAGGGACCCAAAATAATTTTGCGGATGACACAGGGGGCGTCTAGACGGCGCAGTGTGATTAAATCGCCCAGTAGCCGCTTAGACACTTCATACAGAGGGCTAAAGGCTGGACTGACCTCGGCTTCTGAGGTGTTGACCCAAATTTCCTTAGAGGCTGGGTCTGTAGCCGTCGCCACTGTACTGAGAAATACCTCGGCTAAAGACCAGGCTGAAAGGGCATTCACTTGGAGGGATTTTTCAATCGCTGCTGGCCTGCGATCGCCTCGCAAATTGACACCATGATTAATCACCAGAATGTCAATTTTCTGGAAGCGATCGCGCAGGTCCATCTCCGCCCCCGGTCGCCAAAATAGGACTTCTACCGCCCGATCAAACCGAGCGTTTAAAGAGGTGGTAATCGCGATGGGCTTAGCCCCCTGCCGAGCAAGTTCGTCAATCAATGCCCGCCCCATCGTACCGGCAGCCCCTGTTATTGCAATCACCTTGCCCTGCAGAGACACGCTGATTCCTCCCCTGACTAAGTCTCTACCTTCACCCCTCGCCAGAAGGCAATATGATCCTTAATATTGCTGGCGGCTGACTTTGGCTCAGGATAGTACCAAGCCGCATCCTTATTCACTTGACCCTCTACCACTA
>JAKSDM010001695.1 GCA_022360135.1 Pseudanabaenales cyanobacterium
CCCCCATTCGAATCTTCCCCATAGCTCTGCTCAAACGCCTCAAAATGCTGACGCGTCAGAGGGGTTCGCTTCCCAAAGCTGGGCATATTCGTCCGCAAATCATAAACCCAAACAGTTTCCGTATTGCCCTTCTCCGTCGTTCCTCGCTGAAAGAACAACACATTGGTTTTCACCCCCGGTGAGTAGAAAATCCCTGTGGGTAATCGCAAAATCGTATGTAGATTGCACTTGTCCATCAGGTCAGCCCGAATATTCTGCCCCTGCCCCGCCTCAAACAGCACATTATCCGGTAACACCACCGCTGCCCGACCCCCCGGCTTCAGACTGCGATAAATATGCTGCAAAAAAGCCAACTGCTTGTTCGAGGTCGGATAGGTAAAGTCATCCCGCGTAGGACTACCGCCCCCTTTCTTCGTGCCAAAGGGCGGATTGGTCAGAATCAGGTCAGCCTTGGTGAGCTTGGCGCCATCAGGCGATAGAGTATCTCCCAGAGTAACGGTGCTTTCAAGCCCATGGAGCATCATATTCATCAGCATTAGCCGATGGGCGTCTTGCACCAGCTCCATGCCAAAAAAGGCTTGATTTCGTTGAAACGTTTGCTCAGCCTCTTTCAGATCAAATAGATCATCTGTGCGTTGCTTAATGTAGCGATCCGCCGCGATCAAAAAGCCCCCGGTGCCCGCTGCCGGATCTTGCACCAGCTCACCCGGTTGTGGCTGCATCAACGCCACCATGCAGTCAATCAATGGTCTCGGCGTAAAATATTGACCCGCTCCCGATTTCTTTTCACCAGCATTCTTCTCTAGGAGCCCCTCATACAGGTCACCCAATCCCTCTTCCTTAGCTGAATACCAGTCCAACTCGTCAATGCTGGTCACCAGCTTTTTGATGATGCGTGGCTGCTTCAAGGCCGTCTGAGCATTGGCAAAAATCGCCTGCACCCGTTTATTCACTCCGCCCCGCCCCAGATCACGCAGCAGGTCCCGATAGAACTCAAGCTGATCGATCCCGTCCAAAGCGACCAGATCGCCCCAGTGCTTACCCTCTGGCAGTTGAGCTTCCTGATCGGTCTCCTGCATCATTTTCAAAAACAGCAGATAGGTCAGCTCGGTGACATATTGCAGGTAGGTAATGCCGTCATCCCGTAGGACATGGCACAGGTTCCACAGTTTTTGGACAATATCAGAGGTCGCGTTCATACAAAGAAATCAAAAGGCTTACCTAGTTTACGCCTGCTGGGTCAATAATGTGACAAGGCCACTAAATTCCTGGTCAGCAATCCTCAGGAGCATCTGTCTCAGGCTCTCACAAAACCTTTCGGACGTTTGAGGCGCCGTCCCCTTGGGATGAACAGTCATAAACCCGTGGGCCACAGCATGGCGAAGGGCAGTCGCAACGATTAGACAATTATCAGTTTCCTTATTGCGAAAATTATCCAGGTTTTCTCTGAGCTGTTGACTGCGCATAGTGCTTTCCAGGAAGTCGAGGATTTTCCCAGCCCGTCTCAGCCTAGCCGCAGGTTCTTCTGCAAGATTTGCCCAACGCTCAATTAGGTGTTGATCGCACTCAATTGCCTTATGAAGTTGCTCCAGGGTGCTATATGCCAGAAATGCCTTTAGAACTGCGCTGTAGGCGTCTTCCGTTGCACTGGGATATCCATTCACCTCAAGCCTCTCAAAGGCGCTGGCCAGTCTATATCTGGCAGCGAAGCGGCCTAACTCAGCAAATGAAACAGTTTTGGATAGAGCTTTGATTTTTTGATCCTCGCTCTCATTATCCCTGCGCCACTGGCAGAACTCTTTCCACTTAGGAGGGTATGACATAAGCACCTGAACATTGAAAATTTCACAGAGGTCAAGTGTCATTCTGAGTAAAGTGAGGAATCTCAATCTCCGCCAAAGTCTGAGATGTCTCGATTCCGCTTCGCTCCACTCGAAATGACATCCTGGTTTCAGCAAGTACTGACTAGCTGATGTCTTGCCACAAGTTGGCATTGATATCTTGCAAGATTGACTCTAGTTTTCCCTGAAATATCTTATTTATCCGCTGATATCCCCCTTGAGCCTTAAACGCTCCCTTATCCAGGGTCTCCTGGTCCACCACGTACTCTTTCTCTAGCTGCTTGCCAATCCGCTCCAACCACTTTCGCTGAGGCGCGCTCCATTTCTGACTGGCCAAAATCTTTTTCATCGCCCGCTGCACCCGCTCTCCATAGGGCACCAACGCATCCCCTAACGCCGCCTGCCGCACATAGCCAATAATCGAGGCTGCAATATCCTCATTCGTCTTCTCCCGCCAGGCGGCTTTGAGCATCGTTTCCGAATACCCTGCCTTAGACAGTTCTATTTGTAGGTCTTTAAGCTGCTGACGGGTCAGATCGCGGGGGCGTTGCGTCACCACCATCAACGCTGGAATCTTGTTCTGGTTATTGGCGATAAAGGCTTGAAAACTATCCAGATAATCCTCGGGTCTACTATACTCAGTCCCATCTTCCGCCACCCCATAACCCTGCTTAACCCACCGCAGTTCATCGTCATGGTAGGACACCAGCACTGGCTTATGTCTCCTATCCCGTTGATCCAACATTTCGGCAATGTGCTTACGCGTTTTGAGCCAGCTCGCCGCTTCCGTTGGGCTGCTCTGCTTCAAATGATTGGCCATCTCATCAATGGGCATCCCTGCTAGACTTTCAATCGTTTCTTGTTGGGTCGAACTCAGATGCCGCTTTTTCCGTTGTAGCTTTGCCATAACCTGATCCATGATCTCTTTCACGGCGCTGGGTTCAGTCACAGCCTCCAGTTCATCCACCAGTTGGCCAAACGAAATCTTAGGATTCACCACTACCGGCTTCATGGTTGAAAAGTTCTCAATGGCTTTGTAGAGCCCCACAGCATCAAAGATTCGAAAAAACTCTTTGTCCAGGTCATCACAGGGTCGGGTGGCTCGCCCTAACATCTGCTCGTACAGAATTCTTGACTTAACCCGTCGTAAAAAGACCAGATTACAGATGGAGGGCACATCAATCCCAGTGGTCAGCAAATCGACCGTCACCGCAATCTTAGGACTGACTTCGTTCTTATACTGTCGAATCAGTTGCAGCGGCTTGTCTGAGGCTCCCGTAATCTTCTTCACATCATCGTCGTCAATGCCCCCATAACGTTCTTCCAACGATTTTTTCAGCAAGGCCGTCACCTGGTCAGCATGATCATCATTCACGCAAAAAATCAGTGTTTTACCCATCTCCGGGTCAATCTGGTCGGCTAAAAAGTCGCACACCACCCGGTTAAATTCTGTCGTGATCACCTGTCGGTTAAACTTCTCCACCTCGACCCGGATTTCATCCGGCGCATTAATCAGGTCAAGCTGCCCGGTTTTAGGATCAATGTATTGAACCTCCTCTCCGGCTTGCCAAACGATATCATCTTCAGCCAGGGCCGTTACGGGTCGGATTGGGGGCTCATGGTCAATCAAATAACCATCAATCACGGCTTCCCGATAGCTGTATGTAAAAACGGGCTGGCCAAAGATTTGGGAGGTGTGCAAGGCGGGCGTCGCCGTCAACCCAATTTTGACTGCGTCAAAATATTCCAGTACGGTGCGGTATTTCGAGACATAGTCCTTAAAATCCCGAAAGGTCAGCTCATTGTCGCTTAGCTCCCGGTCGAGCAGATACCCCCGGTGGCACTCATCCACCACGATGCAGTCGTACTGGTCTGCGGTCAGGGGTTCGGTCTCATCACTGGGGTACAGGATTCGTTTGACAAAGCTCTGCACGGTCCCGATATGAACCTTAGTATCCCGATCGGGGACCACATCTTTGAGTTCTTTGAGATCAAAGATATCGGCAAAAGTCTGCAAACTTTCCATCCGAGTATCTTTGAAGGCATTCGAGGCTTGCTCCCCCAGGGCCGTGCGATCCACCAGAAACAGGATGCGCCGAAATCGCTTGGTCTTGAGCAACCGATAGACCAAGGCAATACAGGTCTTAGTTTTGCCGGAGCCCGTCGCCATCGCCAGCAATAGGTTGCGCTGGTCCTGGGCCAGGGCCGCTTCCACCGCCTGAATCGCCCGAATCTGATAGTCCCGCAGGTCAAAGCCGTAGTTAAATGGCTCCTGAGCCAGCTGCGCATGGGCCTTGTCCACATCCTGGGCCAGGGTGTCGACTAATCCTGCTGGACTGTACCAGCTTCGTAGCGGACGACGCAGGTTTTCTGGCCGCCGGACATCACAAAACCAGATGCCGCTCTTAGTTTCAAGCTGAGACAAAAATTCCCGCCCATTCGTCGCAAAAACAAAGGGAATTTTGTAGCTTCTCCAGGGACCACCGGGTAGGGTTTCATTACCCTGGATCTGATAGCCCTGGCTATAGCGTTTGGCCTGATCGACCGCACTATAGACATCTTTACTTTTACGCTTCGCTTCAACGGTCCCGAGTGCTTGTAATCCCACAAATAAGATGTAATCAGCCCGTCCGTCTATGGTTGGCCATTCAGCAATGGCTAGATTTTTCCCTTTCTGCGGTCGAGCGCCTTTGCGATAGGTCAAATTTTCCGTGTCGACCTCCCAACCGGCCTCTCGCAGTTGGGCGTCAATCAAGCGTCGGGTTTCTTGCTCGTCCAGGTCAAGTTCAGTTTCGATAACTTGAGCGGCGGCGATCGCTTCCTGGATGGTTTGAGCCGGGGTTAGAGCCGATTCGGCCTGAATCGAAGCGAGTTGGGCGGCAAACTGGGCCTTGACTTCCTCCGCCCTGGCTTCCGTTTCAATTAAGAGTTCTTCTGCTAATTGCCGTAATTCAGCCTCTTCCTGGGCCAGGGCTTGAGCCCGCTCGACTTGCGATTGGGTCGCCATAAGCTCAGTTTGTCTGGCGACTAACTCTGCCCGATTTCATGGAAGAGTTGGGTTATTTGACCCGTAATCGCCCCGCGATTTTCTAACCGCCGCAGGAGTTCAAACTGGTTTTCATTGGGATCTTCATAGAGGTTGATCCTGGCAGCCACCAATTGGGCCAGTTGCTCCCCAAATTGACGTAGCTTAATCAGACAGGTGTTCGGATCATTCGCAAAATATTGCTCAGCCAGGATTCCCATCCTGACCAGCTCTAAGCTGTGACTCTTAAGGAATGAAAATTCCTAGAAACCTTCATATTGACGGCTTTTGCTGCGAGAGTGAGGAGGAATTGTGGACTGCATTTGCACTTAAGATTCCCTTGTCTGAACAAACGAACCCACCAATATTAATTGGTTGATTCATTCTTACAGACTAGCTACCCCAATGTAGAGTGATTAAAGCGGAGAAGCACAGGTGTGGCAAGATTACTGAGGTGCTAGTAACGTCCTACTCCTCTTCTAACCCATGCCTCTCGACCTTTGGACCAAAACCAGCGGTACCTGGATCAACATTCTCACAGTCTTAATCGGAACCACGCTAGGTCTACTCCTGAAAAGCCGATTGCCCAAGCGGATGCAGCAGATCATTACTCAAGGGGTCGGCTTGTTGACATTGTGGATTGGTGTCGCCATGGCGGGCAGTCTTGCCGACATTCAGGCTGGACACATCGATGGCGTTATTCTGGGATTGTTGACGATTGCGATCGGGGGTGTGCTGGGAGAGTGGTGGGGACTTGAAGAACGGCTTACGGATTTGGGCGACTGGTTGAAAAGGCGGTTTAGCGGTAAAGGGCGATTTACAGAGGGGTTTGTGGCGACCAGTCTGTTGTTTTGCATTGGGCCAATGACGGTGATCGGCAGCCTGAATAACGGGTTGATAGGGGATAACACGCTACTAACATTAAAAGCTGTGATGGATGGGCTGGCTTCGATTCCGTTTGCCAGCAGCTATGGCGTGGGGGTAGGATTTTCGGTTCTGGTGATTCTGGTGTACCAAGGCGGCCTTTCTCTGGCGGCAGGGGGATTGGCGACAACTTTACCGGATCCAACCACAGACCCTCGAATTTTCTTGATCACGGGGGTTGGCGGATTGATGATTCTGGGGATTGGATTGGGGTTACTGGACATCGCCAGAATTCGAGTTGTATCATTTTTGCCTGCGATCGCGCTAGCCCCCTGTTTATACTGGCTTGCGGAGCGAATAAGTTGATCAATCTGCAGCTCTAATCTACCCGAACTAGTTTTTCCTAAGTCTTTACTGAGAAGACTTTAATAGGGGCAAAAAAGAACTGGCGAACATAGCAGCTTGGGTGCGATCGCGCAAATCTAATCGCCTCAAAATGCTAGTGACGTGATTTTTGACCGTTCTCTCTGAAATGTAGAGGACGCCAGCAATCTCGCAATTATTGGCTGCTGCTGCAACGCAGCAGAGGACCTCTCGTTCTCGCGATGTTAGCTCAACTAATTCAGGCGGTAGATCAAATTGGCTGTTGGGTTTCTGGCAGTGCGATCGTTTTTTCAAGCAAGTCAGGCCCGAGTTGCGCATAGTCTTTATAGACAGTCCGAATTGCCTGGGCTAGCTCTTCTAACGGAGCATCCTTCAATAAATATCCTTTGGCTCTAAATCTAATTCCGTATAAAGCCTAAGCTGGCCCAATCCTTCTTATCAAAGGGATTGAAAGATGCCTTGTTCGAGTTGGCCGATCGCCGACAGTACTCCCGTCTCTGGATCATTGAGCAGTGACTGTTCCACCCCTTGTAAATAGTCCATCAAATTGGCTTTCAGCAAGGGGCGCTCCAGCTCCACCGTATGCTGATAATCCCAAATATCCCAAATAAGAATCCCGACACCCACAATCGGATCCACTAAACTGGTGCTCAACTCAGCCGCCACCGTTCCCCCCGTTTTAGCGGCTAACTTCGCTGCTGCGGTTCCAGCGAACTTAGAACTGACCTTACCACCGATTTTTCCCACAGTAGCCAGCACCAGCGGCTTGGTTAGCAAGTAACCACTGCCCCCGACCAACATCTTGAGCGAAAGATTGGAGAGATTCCCTTCCGTGTCTTGAATCGTGGTGGAAATATCGGATAAATAGCGCTCCCACTGACCTTGAGGAATCCGGTATTTCACTTGCACCTGATCCATATTCTGGCGCAATGCGAGTAAATAATGATTGACGGTTTCTGTGGTGAGATTTTCTAAGCGGATTTGAGCCGTTTGAGGCACCAACACCTGCTTGGCAAACTGCTTCTGAAACTCCCCAGTAAACCGGGTAATCACTGCCTCGCTGGCCTTCATCTGATTCGGATTCACCGTATGGATAGCGGCTGACGACACCCATACCAGAGGTGTCATAAACTCCATCTTTTTCTGGTTTAAATAGCCAAAGTACCAATCGAGGAAATGGTCCACTCGACCTTCCAACTGTATTTCCCAATCGTCTAGCTCAGCCTTCGCAAATTCCTGGGCGCTTTGATGGGCGGTTTGAACTGCGTCGACTAGGGCTTTATCCAAATTCGCCCGCCTGGGAATTGCCGGAACCATTACCTCCGTTAACGGCTGAATGTTAGGTTGAACTGGGGTTGTTGAGGAATAAAACAATAGCGCCTTCCCAACCAACGGGATAATCACCACCAAAATAATCGCTCCCCAAATGAAGGGCTGGAGCGATCGCAATAAATTACTCCACGCGACAATTCGCTGGGTCTTTTCAGTATAGGATGTCTTTTCGGGTTCAGGCGGTTGAGCGGTTGATGGAGAATTCGATGGTTTATGGGGCGGCCCGTCTCCAGCGTCTTGGATCGTGGATGGCGAAGCTTGAAGAGGTCGAGCACTGGATGCTGAGGCTGGAGAGGTTGAATCAGCTGTCAATGGAGCTCCTGGAGATGAGGATATTAGAGACCCACTGGATGAAGAGACGGTTGGGGGAACAGAGTGCGATCGCGGCGACGGCTTCTGAGGCGATCGCTTTGGAGGTAATTCTTCAACGGTTGACCAAACATGGGCCGTTTTCCCCGCTCTACCGGATGATGCGGTCGGTCGAATCAGGCGGTTGCGGCCTTGGGACAGGATCCGTTTGGCTTCACTCGGAGAAAATTTCTTCAAAGGCGGGAAGGGGGGCGGATGGAGAAGAAGGATGCGACAGGTTTAGAGCCATCCACTGTCTTCGAACGATCTGGCAAGTCTGGCTGTTGCTTGTCTGGTTGCCGTCCCATAGTTGGTGCCTCACATCATCAAAGGCGCTTAGTCTCCTATGCTACCCGTTCATGCTGATGTTGCAGGACAAATAGACCCGATTTCAACGAAAGTTCGCATTTCGCAAAAACATCTCAACCATAAAACCAGACATAGAGTAATCCTTGAGGAACTTGCAAATTCAGGTTATTGACTGCCGGGTGACCCCCAAACCGTTTAGTCAGTAAAATAAGTTGGAATACGATCGCCATATCTGAGCGTCTACTTACAAGATTTCCCCAGCATATTATCTCCCACAAAAACCAAACCTGCTTGGCGTCGCAACTTCCAGACACCCTCAAACTTGGCTTCTACAGTCATGTTTAAGCTGCCAGAAAAAGGCGAACAAGTAGCTTGAAGATTGCTCCCATTCGTTAAGCAACCCGCCCATGAATCAGTTCAACCAGATAGGTAAATTCACCAATGCTCGTTTACTTTGCAGCGCCTCTATTTTCACAAGCCGAACGCCACTTTAACCAATACCTCACTGAAAAACTGGAGGGACTTGGTTATCAAGTTTTCTTGCCACAGCGCGATGGTATAGAGCTTAATCAGACGCTTTATAACAAGATGACGAAAGAGGAGCGCAGATCGGCGATATTCCAACAGGATACAACAAAGATTATGGAGTCTAATGTATTTTTGTTCGTGCTAGATGGTCGTGTACCTGATGAGGGAGCCTGCGTAGAACTTGGGGTTAGCTTATACCCACAAGAAACTTCAGCATCCCAACAAAGTTCTCATTGGGTTACATACTGATGCTCGCTCCGCCTTTATAGGCTCAAAACTCAATCCAATGATCAGTGTGCCTCTGGAGTACATCGCACTCACAGAGAGACAATTATTGCAGATATTAGAGCATTATCGGAATTTCCGAACGATAGCTAATTTTGTAGAGGAGAGTTAGCGATTCTCACTTGGGTGGAATACATCTCAGTGAAGGCAGGGTATAGGGTGTAGGGTGTGGGGTGTAGTCCATGCAAATGAAAACCGATATAAGTCTGATGGTCATTGTGACCATCGCTTTGGTAACCCCCAAGGCATTGTTGTCTGCCATCAGATTACGCCTTATGTTGAAAAGCAATGTCTTGACGCCCAGTTTCAGATGCAAGGTGAGGTTGTATGTTTAGCACGATCAGTGGGGATGGCAGAATCCTGCACAATTAATCCATCCGTAACTTGAATTGTGCGATGAGTTTGGGCGGCAATGTCAGGTTCGTGCGTCACAATGACAATAGTAATACCTTGCTGGTTCAGGTCGCTCAGGAGATCCATGACAGTTTGAGAGGTTTGACTATCGAGGGCGCCAGTCGGTTCATCGGCCAGGAGAAGAGCAGGACGGTTGATTAGGGCGCGGGCGATCGCAACCCTTTGCTGCTGACCGCCAGAAAGCTGACTGGGTCGGTTTGACATGCGATCGCCCAAACCCACGCGAATTAGAGTCTCTTCTGCCCGACGGCGGCGCTGAGCCTTAGGCGCTCCAGCGTAAATCATCGGCAGCATCACGTTCTCTAAGGCGGTGGAACGCGCCAGCAAATTGAACTGTTGAAACACAAAGCCAATGCGCTGGCTGCGAATATAGGCGAGGGCGTCTTTGTTGAAACCAGCCAAATTTTGACCTTCTAACACATAGTGGCCTGAGGTGGGGCGATCAAGGCAACCGACGATGTTCATCAAGGTAGACTTGCCTGACCCCGACGCCCCCATAATGGCGACGTACTCACCTTCCTCAATGGTGAGATCAACGCCTTTTAGCACAGGCGTCTCTACCTCGCCCAGCCGATAGGTTTTGTGAATATCTTTCATCCAAATCATGGCAACCATTTCAATCACTCCTTAGGGCGATAATCGGATCAAGTTGGGCGGCGCTACGGGCCGGAATGACACCCGCTACAACGCCCGTCACAAAGGAAAGGCCAACACCCAGCACAATGGACCAGAGAGAAATCACCAAGGGAAAGTTGAATAGGCTGGCGGCGATGAATGAGATCGCTAGCCCCAGCCCCACTCCAACCAAACCACCAGCCGCCGCAATCGCGATCGCTTCGACCAAAAACTGGTTTAAAATTGCCTGATCGGTCGCTCCAACCGCCTTGCGGATGCCGATTTCTCGTGTCCGCTCCACCACTGACACCAACATGATGTTGGCAATGCCAATACCGCCGACAATCAGAGAAATCCCGGCAATGGCCACCACCATGACTGTAAATAACTCGAGGGTGCTGGTCAGCGTCGCCACCAGATCGGCGGCGGTCGAAATCTGAAAATCATCCTCATCTCCTCTGGCGGGGTGAATATTATGGCGCACCCGCAACAGATTGGCGATCTGAAAGTTAATCGCTTCTAGTTGTTCTTGCTTCTCTACTTTCACCGCAATGCCCTGAACGGCGATGCCGCTAAGGGCGTTGTCACCCACCAATCGCGCTGATATATTAGTGAGGGGCGCGTAAACTTGTTCATCTGGGTTGGAGCGCCCCCGAGTTCCTTTAACTTCCGCCACCCCAACAACCCGATAACGTTGACCCTGAATTCGGATCTTGGCTCCGATCGCATTCCCGCCCACCCCAAAAAGTTCGTCCCTCACCGTTGGCCCCAATACCACCACAGACTCGGCTGCCTCCAGTTCATCTTGAGTAAAAAAGCGTCCCGCTTGTAGGCCGATATTATTCACCTCTGCATAGTGAATATCGGTCCCCAGCACTGTGGTAGAAAGATTGTTTTGTTCGTAGACCACCTGGGCCGTTTGCTGCAAATAAGCCGTCACCTGGTCTGCCGCCAGCACCTGGGACTTAATCGCCTGAGCGTCGCTCCAGGTCAGAGTTGTGGCGCTGCCTGCAGCCTGGCTAATATGACCGCTCTTGGCGGCTCCCGCCTGCACTTGTAAAATATCCGCCCCCAAACCCAGTAATCTTGCTTCTGTCGCCGACTGCACGCCTTGCCCGACAGACGTGACCGCTATCACTGCCGTAATACCGATGATCACACCTAGCATGGTCAAGGCCGTACGCAGCTTGTTGCTCCAGAGGGCTGCGATCGCCATCGATAGAATTTCAATTATCGAAGTTGATGGAATAGGGATAGAAGATCCCATCTCTTCTTCCTCCGTATAGAGAGTCCTCACAGATATGCGTTGGGGCCGACCGATGGACCTCGCTAACTTTGATCGCCCTGAGCGAACCGCCTGCTTTGTCTTACCTTGGCGGTCCTCCGCCAAAGGGAGACACGCGATTGCCGCCAAAATTCTGTCTCTTAGTGGGTAATCCTTCAGCAGCACTGAGAACGATCTGCTCATCGCCCTTGAGTCCAGCGCGAATTTCCGTTTGATTATCCACAGTCAACCCGGTTTCAATCGGTCGAAATTGAGGTACACCCGCCTCGGTCATGACCAAAACGCCCTCTCCTTGATCCTGGCGCATAATCGCAACCGTCGGCACAACTAGAACATGGGTTAGTTCCCCCGCCTGAAATTCCACGTCCACATTCATTCCAGGCCGTAGTTGCGCCTGAGCTGCTTCAGAGAGATTGACTCGCACCTCAAAGCTGGTGACATTTGAGGTCACGGTCGCCTGCTCCGCCACTTGAACCACTTCCCCTGCGAACATCTGATCTGGATAGGCGTCTGCCCGGATGCTAACCGATTGTCCGGCCTGAATCCTAGCAATATCTGTTTCAGCGACATTAGCAACCACCTGGTAGTTAGACGCCAGGGCCAGAATCGACGAGGACGAGGACGAGGACGTGTCACTGGCTGTGGTGGTTGGCGCCACAAAATCCCCTGGATCGGCGTAGCGAGCTGTAACAACGCCGCTAAAAGGCGCGCGAATGACGGTATCTTCAATCTGGGTCTGAATTATGATCAAAGATCCATTTGCCTGTGTCACCTCCGCCTTGGCTTGATCGATCTCTTCTTGGCGACTCCCAGTTTGACTGAGATCAAGCGCTTGTTGAACAGCCTCAACTTGGGCTTGGGCGGTATCACGAGCAGTGCGGTAGGTGGTGACTTCTTGAGCCGAGATCGCCCCTTGGGTGTAAAGCGCCTCATAGCGGCGTAGATCTTCTTCAGCCTGTCTTAAACTTGCTTCAGCGCTGGCCAAGTCAGCAGCAACTTGGGCGATCTCTTGGGGGCGGTTACCCGCAACCAGCCTGGACAGGTTGGCTTGGCCTGCCGCTAGTTGCCCCTGCGCCTGGATCAGCTGCCCTTCTAGATCCGAATCATCCATATAGGCCAAAATCCGCCCTGCTTCTACAGTATCGCCCTCTTCGACAACAATACGCTCCAGGCGACCCGAGTTTTTGGGGCTGACGTTGGTCAGCTGCTCCGGTTCAACCACGCCGTTGGCAGAGACGATGATGGGCAAAGTATGTGTTTCAACAGATACTGTCCGAGTTCGGGCTCGCCCTTGCTGTTGGGGAACTAGCACAAACTGGCGATAGAGGACGTAGCCGCCTCCGGTGAATAGGCCGAGGCAGAGCAGTAAAGCGACTGCTTGGGTAAGCCGATGTTTGATCGGTCTTTTCCAGACAATTTTGGGCTGGCTGGTGGGGGGAGAATCAGCTGATTGGGATAACTTAACGATCATCGTAGGTTCAAACCTCCGTTATCTGATTTTCCTTTAACGAGCACTTGTCCGATGTCTATGATGGCGCCGTAGCCTAACTCCAGGCAAAACTAAGGAATGCTTTTTGTCTGTCATGGGAGTAAACTCCGGTTTGAAAGCCTTCAACTATTTACAGTTCAATTAATCCAGAAAAAAATGACAGTCTGATATCTCTGTGAATTACAGTTTTGTAATTTTGACTGGATAGGAGAACGCTTACAATAAAGCTGTGAGTCATGATATGACGAATAAGCCGATGCATATCCTGTTTGTCGAAGATGAGTTAAAAATTGCCAACTTTGTTCAAGCAGGTCTGAAGGAACAAGGCTTTGTCGTGGATTACTGTGATAATGGAGATGAAGGCTGTTGTCGGGCGCTAACCTATGAATATGATGCGATTGTGCTCGACATCATGGTGCCGGGAAAGGACGGGCTTTCTATTCTTAAACAGTTGCGACGAGAAAGACGGAATAGCCCGGTAATTTTGTTAACTGCTCGCAATGAGCTAGATGATCGACTAGCAGGATTGAATCTAGGCGCCGATGACTATATCGCCAAACCCTTCTTTGTGGAGGAACTGGTGGCGCGCATTCACGCCGTAGTGCGTCGGAGTGTGGGAGAACGTCAAAATTTACTCAGTGTTGGCCCCTTGAAACTCGATCGCATTAGTCGAGAAGTCACCTGTGATGACGCGGCGGTGGAGCTAACCACTCGTGAATTTAATCTGTTGGAATATCTGATGCGATCGCCGGGGCGGGTGTTTACCCGCACCCAAATACTTGAGCATGTCTGGGGCTACGATTTTTCTCCTAACACGAATGTAGTGGATGTGTGCATTCAGAGAATTCGCAAAAAGATTGATCCGATTGGCGGCAAGGGTTGGATTGAGAGTATCCGGGGCGTCGGCTATCGTTTTCGTAAATCAGAGGAGGTTTAAAGCTGCGTTCATTTCGCTTGCGAATCGCCTTACTGTCTGCTGCTTTGGCAGGCAGTGCTTTGGTGGGGTTTGGCGCCATCTCTTGGTGGTTGATCTATAACGCCAAGATTAATCTTTTGGACGCCAAACTGGGGGTTCCTCTGGTAATGGCGGCTCGCTTCCAGAGTAACCGAGGTTGGGAGCGGCTTGAAAACGTTCTCTCGGAGCAGAGGGGGACTCCTGAGGGGGCGATAGGCGCAGCTTGGTTACTGAATGAGCCAGGTAAGACCCTCTATCGATCGCAGCAGTGGCCCAGTGACCTGAACATTGAGGCTTGGCTGCGATCGCTGCCTATTTCTTTTCGCCCGTTTGGGCAAGAAGAAATAGGCAGCAGCCAAAATTCGGTTGATTTTTCCCCCGGAGCGCCATCTCTAATTACATCTATATCGAGTCGAAGTCCCCTCAAACGTTCCTTTACAACCCAGAAGACGGCATCGGGAAAGTGGCGAGTTGGCGCGATTGCAACTCCGAATCAAAGAATTGCGATCGCCGTCAACCTCCAGAACATCCATCAGGAAATGGCGACAATTCGGACGATTTTTATGATTGCTATTCCTGGGGTGTTGCTGCTGGTGGCTGGAGGAGCATGGGCGCTATCGGGTCAAGCACTGCAC
>JAKSDM010000076.1 GCA_022360135.1 Pseudanabaenales cyanobacterium
AGATTTTCCCATCTGTCGGGAAGTCAGTACATAGCAAAACTCATTATGGAGTAAAGCCTGGTACAAATCGGTATCGGCCTGTCGCTCGACATAGGTAGAATTTTCAATGGCGAGACTGCCGCCAACTTGATATTCCATTCCAGTTACCCTGCCTGAGCTACTCGCGTTTCTAGATAGACATATCGTTTCAAGTTGTACGCCAGATTCCTCAAATCCACCAGATTTGCCCTGCCCCGCTCAATTGACCCGCTCAATACTGATCGAGCGGATCACATTGTTGTTATTAACGAGTTCTAGAGTAGATTCCCGTGGGGGGAGATTTTAAGTCCCAGACAATTCCCACCCAGGCTAGCAGTTTGAGAACATAGAGAGTGATGTCTATCTCCCACCAATAAAAGCCTTGCCTCGCTGAAGCAGGATAGTAGTGGTGATTATTATGCCAGCCTTCCCCCAAAGTAATTAATGCTAAGAAGAAGTTATTACGGCTTGCATCTTTGGTGTCAAATCGACGACTCCCAAAGACGTGGGCGAGGGAATTGATTGAAAAGGTAGAGTGATACAGCAAAGTTGTACTGATGCAAAATCCCCAAATCAGCATTTGTAAACCATTGGTTCCGAATTGAGGGACAAACTGGTGAAAGGATTCACCCAAAATAATTAGAAATACTGCTAATAGGATAGGAATAACTTGGTGAAATCGATCCAGATATCTAAGTTCAGGATACATAGAAAAATCACGAATCTTCTGTTCATTAGTTTGGGAGTAATGGGGACACATGACCCAGCCCACGTGCGACCACAAAAATCCATCTAAGACAGGGGAATGAATATCTTTGTCCGTATCTGAGTGTTGATGATGGGTACGATGGCATGCCGCCCACCATAAAGGACCAAGTTGGGCTGACGCGTTTCCAAGCACCGCCAGGAAAAATTGAAATATGCGTGAGGTTTTATAGGAACGATGGGAAAAGTAGCGGTGGTATCCTGCCGTGATTCCCAACATCCGTATAAACCATAAAAATAAGCAGGTTATGATCGCCGCCCAGCTAAAACCGGCCCAAAATACCAGTAAGCAACCGAAATGAACAAATAAGAATGGAATATTGCCTAGAATATCAATTCTACGCTCTTGTTTTGAAAACATACGAACTCCTTATTCGCGTAATGAAATAGGTAAATATACTTGCCATTAGGCAGCATAATTACCCCCAACAAAAATGAGCAATTGTCAATAAGAGCTACTTGGAATTAATCAGCATATCTAAGCTATTCGGCATCCATTTATCTCGCAGCTATCAACGATATCAACGAGCATGTATTCTTCTTGACTTTTTTCCTGCTATATGAGATTACCCTATAAAAATTGAGTAATTGATGGCTGATTAGGTATTTTTTTCTGGGTGTTATTGTGCATATTACGAGAAAGAATGTACCCAATTGAACCCCTGTTAAGAGAATACGGCTGTGCGCGCTTACGGATTATCGGAAATGTATTTTCAAGAAATCACCCCGACTATAGCCATTGAAAACACTTGGAAGTCTTTGGCTGAGACGACTTCAGCCAATTCTCCTCCGGTTACCTGCTTCAACTGCTGCTGTTTCTAAACCACGTCCAACTTGAAACCTGGCGTTTTCCCGCCCGGCACTACGGTGCATAGACAAATTAGAGAGTTGTGTCATATCCTAAACGCCCTCATCCCCCAACCCCTTCTCCCTTGTTGTTGCTGGCGAATTATTTCGCAACATTGTGAGAACGGTTGAAGGCCCCCTAAATCTCCCAATTCTGATGCTGCTGGCGAATTATTTCGTAACATCGTGAGAACATCTGAAGGCCCCCTAAATCCCCCAACTTTGGGGGACTTTGAGGATCTGCCCCCCCAGAATGATACT
>JAKSDM010001786.1 GCA_022360135.1 Pseudanabaenales cyanobacterium
AATATCAGGGCTCTCTTCCCCATCCCCCCCATCCCCCCCATCCCCCCCATCCCCCCTGCCCCCTCTCCCCCTCTCCCCTCCCATGCTCCCCTCCCTCCGCAACCACTGGCCCGAATACCTGATCGAAGCCTGGGGCCTCGGCGCCTTTATGGTTTCGGCAGGTCTATTTGCAACCCTGCTGTATGCGCCAACATCGCCAATTCCTCAACTGCTTCCGAGTGATTTTCTGCGGGGGGTGTTGATGGGGATGGCAATGGGGGGAACTGCGATCGCTATTATTTACTCGCCCTGGGGAAAGCGTTCAGGGGCTCATATTAATCCTGCGGTCACGTTGACCTTCTTCCGGTTGGGAAAATTAGCGGCTTGGGATGCCTTCTTCTATGTCTTGGCCCAATTTGTCGGCGGCTTGATTGGAGTTTTGCTGGTGTCGCAGGTTTTGGGGGCGCCCTTCAAGAATGTACCGGTGAATTATGTGGTGACCGCGCCGGGACAATGGGGGGTGTTACCTGCGTTGGCGGCGGAGTTTCTGCTGGCCTTTGGTTTGATGTTAATGGTTTTGTTCACCTCTAATCATTCTCGACTCAGCCAATTCACAGGGTTGTTTGCTGGACTGATGGTGGCAAGCTACATCGCTTTTGAGGCTCCCATCTCTGGCATGAGCATCAACCCGGCTCGCACGTTTGCTTCCGCCTTGCCAGCCCAAGTTTGGACAGCCTTTTGGATCTACTACTTCGCGCCGCCACTGGCGATGCTATTGGCGGCAGAGGTATATCTGCGGGTCTCTAAGCGGAGCACCCGGTCTCTCTGTGGCAAGCTCTGCCCCAATCGTGAAACCCCATGCATCTGCACCCAGTGTTGCTTTGACTGAACCTTTGTATTCAACCGCTAATTATGCCCTATCAAAAAGCAGAACTCGACCCCCTAGTTGAACAGGCAAAGACCATCTTAGATAATAATTGGCTGGGTCGTTCCACCAAGCCAGCCCCTCACCTCTATCCGCATCAATGGAATTGGGATTCGGGCTTCATCGCCATGGGCTATGCCCGATATAACCAGGCGCGGGCGCAACAGGAGCTTTCCACCCTGTTTGAAGCCCAATGGGCCAATGGCATGTTGCCCCAGATTGTGTTTAATCCCACCGCACTGGGCAATTATTTTCCCGAGCCTGATTTTTGGCAAGGGGAGCGATCGCCCCATTACCCGGAAGGTATTCTGACTTCAGGGATTACGATGCCGCCGGTGCAGGCGATCGCAGCCCTGCGGGTATACCAACACGCGACCGATAAAGCATTAGCCCGAGATTGGTTAGCCGATATCTATCCTCGAATTTACGCCTCGCATGAATACTTTTATCGAGACCGCGATCCCAATCAAGAAGGACTTGTTTATATTCGACATCCATGGGAGTCGGGCTTAGATAATTCGCCAACTTGGGATGCGGCTTTGAAAGCGATCGTGATCGACAAAGAGAAGCTTCCCGCCTATGAAAGAAGAGACTTAAAAAAGGGTGTTCCCAAATCCCAACGCCCCAGTGACGATGACTATGATCGCTATGTTTTTCTAGTCGATCTATTTCGACGCTTACGATACGATGAGCAAGCAATTTATCAAGAATGTCCCTTTTTAATCCAAGATCCGCTCTTCAACAGCATTCTGTCTAAAGCTAACGAAGATCTGGCTGAGATTGGCCAGGTATTGGGTCAAGACACCCAGCAATTGCAAGCCTGGCATCGCCAAACTAACAAAGCGCTGCGAGAGAAAATGTGGCACTCGCATCATGGGGGGTTCGACGCCTTCGATTTAAGGAGTGGAAAGCGGACAGAAGTTTGGACTGCATCAACCTTTTTGCCTCTGTTCTGCGGCGCCCCAACGGCTGAGGACGCTCAGACCGTCTATCAATTTTTGGACTCCAATAGCTTTTGTCCAATGCATCAACGCCATTGCTTCTCGATTCCTAATTACGATTTGCAAGGCGAGTATCTGGACACCAAAAATTACTGGCGTGGTCCGGTTTGGATCAATACCAATTGGCTTTTGATGAAAGGATTAGAACGCTACGGATTTAACGAGAAAGTGATATCAGTCCGTCACGACATTATTGAACTGGTAAAACGATGGGGATTCCACGAATATTTCGATCCCTATCAGGGTACGGGATATGGCACGAATGACTTTTCGTGGACGGCGGCTCTCTTTCTCGACTCGGTTATGGAAGAGTTGTCGGTATGAGCGAGGGGAGAAGAGGGCAGGGGGAGATGGGGGAGATGGGGGAGATGGGGAAGCAGGGGGAGCTAAAAGCCCTGATATTCCGTAGGGTGGGCATTGCCCACATGGCTTATTTCTGGCAATGGTTAGGAGTTTGCATTCATTTGGAGAAAAGTTGAGCCAGCTCTGAGTTTCTTTTCCCCCTGCCTCCCCTGCCTCCCCTGCCTCCCCTGCCCTCAACTTTTCCACCTTGCACCCGTTATCAAAGACATCTCACATTTGGACCCCACCGAGAAAAAACCATGACTGAACATTACGACATCATCATCATTGGCACTGGAGCTGCTGGAGGCACCATGGCCAGGGCTTTAGCACCCACGGGCAAGCGCATCTTAATGCTAGAAAAAGGGGGGTTTGTGCCCCGCGAAAAAGCCAATTTTGACCCCCACGTGAACTGGGTTGAGAAGCGATATACCCCTGATGACACCTGGTATCACCAAGGCCAACCCTTCCGCCCCAGTCATCCCCATTACTATGTGGGCGGCAATACCAAGTTTTACGGTTCAGCCCTATTTCGACTGCGGGAGCGGGACTTTGAAGAATTCGAACACTATGATGGCGTTTCACCTGCCTGGCCCATTACCTACGCGGATCTAGAGCCCTACTATACCTTGGGGGAAAAATGGTACTACGTCCATGGCGAAACGGGGGCTGATCCCACCGATCCTGATCGCAGCGAGCCCTATCCCTATCCACCGCTCCAACATGAGCCCCGGATCCAAAAATTGAATGATGATTTGGCTGCCCGGGGGCTCCATCCCTTCCCCATTCCTATGGGGATGCGGATGAGCCATGACGGAGAAGATGGGGCGACTAGTAGCTTGGATTTGTGGCCCCAATTTGATGGCTATCCCGATCCCTATGAAATCAAGGCAGATTCCCACATTATCGGTGTTCGTCCAGCCTTGCAGCATGAGAATGTCACCCTCAAAATCAACAGTCCCGTGGAACGGCTGGAGGTAGACGCCTCTGGACGCAAGGTTAACAAGGTCATTGTCAAAACGGAGGCGGGTGAAACCGTTGAGTATGCTGCCGACCTGGTGGTGGCGGCGGCGGGGGCTTTGGGATCTGCGCTCTTGTTTTTGCGATCGCGACAGGATAAACATCCCAATGGCCTAGCGAATTCCACCGGACTGGTGGGGCGTAACTTTATGGGACACAACAACGCCACTTTGATCGCCATTAGCAAAACCCCCAATGACGCCACCTTTGAAAAGACCCTGGCCCTGGCCGATTACTACTGGGGAGATGACGCCTTTAAGCACCCCATGGGTCTGATTCAAATGCTAGGTAAGCTTAACGAGGACATGATGAAATTAGAGTCCCCAACTCCGCTAGCAGGTATGACCCATGCGGAAATGGCAGCCCATTCCCTAGATTTCTGGCTGCAAAGTGAAGATTTACCCCGTATCGAAAATGGGATTTCTTACAACCGTGACGGGCAGGTTGTCTTTGACTACACTGCCAATAATGTGGAGCCCGCGAATCAGCTCAAGCAACGGTTGACCGACTTCCTCGATTGCATCGGCTGTCACCCCGGCGCCCACAATGTGGATTTTTATCTGGGCGGTCTGGTCGGTATCCCCCTCGGCCATACCATGGGCACGATGAAAATGGGAACGGACGCCAGTCGGTCAGTCCTCGATCCCTATTGCAGGCCCCATGAATTGGAGAATGTTTTTGTGACCGATGGCAGTTTCTTTGTTTCAGCCGGAGCCGTCAATCCCACCTTAACAATTATCGCACAGACCTTGCGGGTTGCCGATTACATTAAGCAACAGGTGCTTTAACCCCATACCCTGCTCCCCCTGCCTCCCCTGCCCTCTTTCCCCCAACTCACCTTCCACCATGCCCCTGTCGCTAACATGACACTCCCTACCATCAAGCCCCTTCGAATAATTCTGCTGTTAGGTTGGATTGGCCTGACAGCCGCCTATCTTCCCCATCCAGCAGCAGGGCCATCTCTGCCCGAGAAATTGATTCACTTCTGGCGCTTCAATCAGGAAAACAACCCATGACGCCTATCTTTTAACTCAGCCGAAAACCTATAAAAAATACTGAATCAATGGGTATACAATCAACTAAAGTTGTTAAACACACACTGCTAAGTGTTCTAACGGCGACTGCGATCGCACTGGGCGACCAGAGTCCAGCAACCTCCTTGAGCGATCGCGCCATCCCCCAACCAAAGGTAGGGACCGGTTTAATCCAGACCTCCCAGGACAAGACTTATCTTTTCCAACCCAACCTGACCCTATCCATCGCCCAAACAGTTCCCGCCGCCGCTCAGGTTCAAGCGGTCGCCACGGTGGGGATGACGGTCTCTGATATGGACCAGGCCATTGCCTTTTATTCCGAGGTGCTGCCCTTCCGCAAAATTTCAGATGTAGAGGTTTGGGGGCGGGAGTATGAACTAC
>JAKSDM010001394.1 GCA_022360135.1 Pseudanabaenales cyanobacterium
ACCATGCCTAAAATTGCATACTTCAATCAGATGTCAGGGGTGAAGGTATAAGGTATATAGTTGAGAGCCATCAAAACCTAAGACATTGACTATTCAGCGCATCCCGTTTTTCGATGTTTAGCTGGGTTGATTCAATATCACGATTCCCGCCAAATATTAGAACACCGTAAGTTCTATTTTTAGCAAACGACTTGATGCATTAGATCGTTTGCATACCCAAGCTATAGAGAATTGCTTTTTAGACAAAAATCTCTAGAGAGATTAGTAATCCTTGTCATCCAATCGTTTTGCAAGAGACCAGCACTGCTGATTTCTGCTATCAAGCTTTCTGGTTGAAGTCAAAATTTTGCAACCTAATGAGGTCTACAACAAATGTCTATATTCTCTGCCAGTGGAAAACCCAATATCTTATTCATGATTGCTGACGATCTTGGTCAGGATTTGGTTCAAGAGTCCGGCGTCGGCTCAACCCGTATCTTGGAGGTGGTCACCTGTGACGAGAATGGGGT
Source organism: Pseudanabaenales cyanobacterium (assembly GCA_022360135.1). Classification (GTDB taxonomy): domain Bacteria; phylum Cyanobacteriota; class Cyanobacteriia; order Phormidesmidales; family Phormidesmidaceae; genus JAKSDM01. The sequence goes on from JAKSDM010001394.1 coordinate 510, forward strand.
TGAAATTCGGGGTCGGCTTGACAACATCAGCCTTTTCTTCCGCAATGGTTTAGCATTCAAGCAGGCTTGGGCGCATCCCGCATGTTCACCAACCCGAGCCTCAATTTATACTGGCGTTCATCCCTGGAAACATGGCGTTGGCAGTCCGGGTGGGAATCCTGAGCTGCCTGATGCAACTAGCTTGATCACGTTACCAGAAATGTTGCCCACCGACTATGCCTGTGGGCTGTTTGGCAAATGGCATCTTGGTGAGCGGGCTGGGGCATACCCCACCGATCATGGCTGGGATAGGCACATCGGAACACTCGCAGGCAGGCTCCCCAACGGTTACGATAATTGGGAGCTACAGGACTCAGATATCGGGTATGACGACCCAGCTCTTCAGACAGATCATGCGACCTGGGTGACTGTGCGAGAGGCGGCCAGCTGGATTAACGGGCTGCAGGAGGATACACCATGGTTTGCCACGATCGCGTTTCATGCACCGCACGAGCCCTTTCACATCCCTTTAGACCCTATTTCCGGATCTGGTATTGGGTTTAATCCAAACACGCCAGGAGATGTCAATAGCAATACCTACAAGTTTAATGTCATGACTCAGAACATGGACTACCACATTGGTCGGCTGATCGGGAGAGTCAGTGGAGGATTTGAAGGGAGGTTTGACTTCGATCCAATTTCATCAGCTCAGTTGGCTAATACCGTCATTATTTTCATTGGAGACAATGGCTCCCCTAGTGGAATCGCTAAACAAGAACCGAAAGGAAGGATCTACGAGGGGGGGATTCGAGTGCCAATGATCGTTGCCGATGGACGAGCTATTCTGAAGGACTTTAGGAACCCATTTGACTTTGGCTCTGACATCTCTCCGCTGCACCTGGCTCCAAATAAGCTCAACACCAGCTCCCGACAACTGGTTCACGTTGTGGACTTGTACAAAACAATTGTGCGATTGACAGACCCATCTGCTAGTGATTTCCCGAGCAATATAGATTCTCAAGATTTGAGTCCCTTATTCAAAAGGCCTGGCTCCCAACCTCCGGTTCGTAGATACAATTTCTCGCAGTTTTATAACAACAACCAGAAAATAGCGACGATCAGAAATCTCGATTATAAGTTGAACTACTTAGATCCCAATTACTCACTTTACAAATATGACGGCAATCAGATTCCAGGAATAGAAGATAATCCAGATGATCCGACAGATGATCCAGATGATCCCGCTGATCTGGCGACCGATCTTTTCGATGTCGCCATCAGTGGAGAAGATACCAAAGCCAATCAGAATTTGAATGAGCTTTTGAATGAGCTGATTAGCAACTATAGAATTGACCAGACTGCAGAACCTTTTCCAGATCCCCGATAGCAAGCCTAGGATGGGCAAAGTGAAGCGCGCCCATCAGACTCACTGCAGTGTTGGCGATCGCTGAATCTAGGGGTGCTTTTAAGAATTTGCCCAAGCTGAGGATGCCGGTTTTCCCTGTGGACGCGGTTAAGTCGAATTATCTTGCTGTCGGGTTGCTTGCTTTAGGCAGCATGACCGAGACTGTCACACCCTGGTTGGGTAGGCTAGCAATTTGGATATGTCCCCGATGGTTTTCCACAATCACCTTAGCGATCGCCAGTCCCAACCCTGACCCTGAGGTCCCGGCCGATTTATGATTGCGGGCGAGGTCCGCCCGATAGAAGCGATCAAATACACTCGGCAGCGCATCGGCGGGAATACCCACGCCCGTATCTCTCACCTCCACTTGCAGATAGACGTGTCCATGCTGTTTAGTCAGCCGTAGCTCAATATCGACTGACCCTTCACGAGGCGTATATTGTAGAGCATTACTAATCAAATTAGTAAACAGGCGGACCAGTTGATCCGGGTCCCCCATCATCTTAAAGGCGTCAACGGACTTATCTTGATCACCGGGCGTTAGATGAGGTTGAGTTGCACTGCCAAGAGCAGGGGGAATCGCCTGGTAGCATAAGGTGATTGCTTTGTCCATCGCGATCGCCTGTTGTTCTTCAATCACCTCGGCCAGGAGAGAATCCAGGGCGATCATTTCTGGCTGCATGGGAGTCATGCCGCTTTCCTGGCGAGCCAAAAATAATAGGTCATCCACCAATCGGCCCAGGCGGCGAGTGAGTCGCTCAATCACCTGTAGCTGGCTTTGCTGCAGGTGAACATCCGGTTCTGGATCAGAGAGGGCTACCTGCACATTGGTCTGAATCACGGCGATCGGATTCCTCAACTCATGGGAGGCGTCCGCCGTGAACTGCTTAAGTTGCTGGTAAGATTCCCGCACCGGGGCGATCGCTAAGCCCGACAACAGCCAACCAATGGTCGCCACCGCCAACACCATCAGGCTGGCACCCACACTTAAGTCGATGATCAGTTGGCGACTGGGCTTGGTGACCTCGAACCAGGGATGACTCACCCGCAGATACCCCAAAACCTGGTTTCCTCTCTGAATTCGTTGTGTGATCTGGCGCAGCAGCTGGTCTTTAGATAGATAAACCGTTTCCCCATCCGGATTGACATGCAGCGGTAGGGTAAGGGATTCAGAAAAGGTTGACCACAGCAGCTCCCCAGTGGGGCTAAACCACTCCAAGTCGATATGGTCATCCTCCACTGCTTCGCTGTTGTCCCGAAAGCTGGCTTCTAAATTCACCTGTAGGAGCGGGCCAGAGAAGCCGACAGCGGAGAGGACGCGATCGCCATCTCCATGGGCTTCAATCACCAGCGATCGCTGGACGATTTCCACCACATGATTGAGGGTGTCATCCACCCGTTCTACTAATGTGCTCCGGACATAGAAGTAAACCCCACTGGCGAACAGCAGCAGTAGCACAGCTGTGACGGCAGTGTACCAAAGCGCTAGACGACGACGTGTGGCTTGAAACATGTCTCAAGGGGGGGATGCGGGAGAGGGGGAGAGGGAGCAGGGGGGGAGAGGGAGCAGGGGGGGATGGGGGAGAGGGGGAGGGAAATCAATCTAAAATCTAAAATCCTCTTGGCAAGTAACAAGTAACAAGTAACAAGTGACTAAAATCTAAAATCCAAAATCCAAAATCCAAAATCTAAAATCTAAACTCCTCTTGGCAAGTAACAAGTAACAAGTAACAAGTGACTAAAATCCAAAATCTAAAATCTAAAATCTAAAATCCAAAATCTAAAATCCAAAATCTCTAAAGGATGAGAAAGATGGATCAACAGGGTTGTAATTTTGCCAGTAGATGCACAATCTGATCAATGGTTTGTCTGAGACGGCGACCGGGCTGATTGATATGGTTGACCAGAATGCTGAAAACCAAAGGTGGGTAATTGGGCGGCGTGAGATACCCTGAGAGGGCGGCGTTACCCCTCACAGCGCCGGTTTTGCCCTGCAGCTGTCCGGCAACGGGAGAGCTCCGGAAGCGATTGCTCAAGGTGCCGTTTAACCCCGCAACCGACAGTGAGGCGCGATAGATAGAGGCGTCTGGACCGCCTGCCATCGCTTGCAGGGTATTGACTAAAGCGGTGGGCGTCGCTAGGTTGTGGCGAGAGAGACCGGACCCATCCGCTAGGGCGTAACTCTCCGGATCAACCCCGATCTTAGCCAGCACCGTTTGCACCGTTGTGAGGCCCGCCTCGGTGGCGTCTAAAGGAGGGGGAACACTGGCCTGGACTCCTAGGGACTTGAGGATCGCTTCAGCGTAGAGATTATTACTGTTCTGATTAGTCGGTCCCAAGAGGTCTGATAAGGGGGGGGATTCCGTTGCAGCCAGTTCTGGCGGTAAGTCTGCGATCGGGGTCGCTGTTAGGGCGGTTTGACCCACGGCAATTTGCGCGGCGTCTAAGACTTGCCGGAACTGCCGCAAAAAGTACTCCCCGGGATGGGGAATAGAAATGGCTGCGGTCTCAGCCCTCGATCCCACAACCAATTGGCCAGATACTCGTAAAATCGGTTGGCTGAGGTCTCGTCCCACCTCGACATATGCCGATTCATTCGGCGCTACCGTGCGAGACCTATTCTCTACCCGCCATTGATCAGCCCAGGCAGGATTGTCCCAGACAACCTGCAGCGGTTGCCCCAAGGCTTGAGGCATCAGGGTCAAACCCATGGCGTTAAGGTTGAGAATCAGGCTATTAACGGGCGCTCCATAACCCGCTTGGACATCTTCCCACTCCCAGTTGGGGTTGACTGCAGAGCCGGGAAAGTAGTGTTCGTCTCCAATCAGATTGCTCACCCGACGAATCCCCTGACGGTAAAGCTGTTGCGCCAGAATCTTCAGGGTTTCATCGGTCAAACTCGGGTCCCCCCGGCCGACGACGCGTAGGGTGGTTAAGCCATTGGCATGGGTGGCGCCATAGACTGAGGTGCGAATCCGAAATTCCGGTCCCAACTGTTTCAGCGCCGCTGCTGTGGTGAATAACTTGGCGTTAGAGGCGGGAATAAAGTAGCGTTCAGCATCCCGGGCGTAGAGCACCTGACGGTCGGCTGCTGTTGTCCCTAAGGTTTCCACCAGAATCCCCAGTCGCCCCCGTTGTAGAGTAGGTTGGCGGGCGATCGCCTCAATTTCAGCCGCCAAATCGGCTGGGCATATCCCAGCTACATTTTCAGCGATGGGGAAGGATTGAGCGATCGCCGCCTTAGCGCCCATGGTTAGACCCAGGGCTAAAATTCCCAAGCCTATCCATCGCCACCCCGCTGACCTCTGGTAGGCTGTTCTCACCGTCTGATGTTTGGATGAATTCACCATGGCTTCTGACACGCAAGCAAATAAGGATCAGCAGCACCCGCAATATCGGGGCGATCGCCAAATCGTCAATAGCTTACTATCCAGCGAACCTACTGACTATAACCTGGCCGAACTAGCCAGACTGCATATTCGCTACAAACCCTTCCCGGGCGCCCGCGACATCCAGCGCGACCTGGAAAAAGTGATGCAACAATGGAACCTTAGCGAAGCAGCGCTGTATGAGAAAACCCGCGCTATCCATCAAAAAGCTCAGGTCTATAAAGGCAGAGGGGCAAAACGGGATGATTGGAGTTAGAAATTAAAAATTTCATCAAAGTCACATTTTCTGATTGAATGATATATGTTAAGCATTCTTGAAGGTGTTGACACGATATGGGCATATTCCAAATAGTCATAAACCTGCCAAAGTTGCTCAATTCTCCAAAACCAGAGAAATCAGAACCTCACAAGCATAATAGTCAGCTTCACCATCCTCCTCTATTGCGACATACAGCGCCTGGCGCTGTATTCACAAGCTCTCTGGTAAAACGGTCAAGATAAGGGATTGGCCATTAAATAAAATCCCATTTTTTGAAGCATGTCTTCAATCGGGGGGCATGGCTGTGCATCTATGTCTGCAGGATATTTTCCTTCATGCCCCTAAGCGTTTTTTGAAGCGCCGAAAAGGCGAAGTTGACCCCTTAGTTTATTAAAGCTTTACATCTGGGGAGATTTGAGAGACGCTATTGCTTTATGCCTCCAGGGTGCTTTTATGATCAATCAACCAGATAAACGCGCACTGCAAGTTAGCCTTGCAGTGTGGCTGGCGTTATGGCCGATCATTTTGATCAAACCCGTCTCTGCTCAGATAGAGATGCAGGCTTCTGTCACCCCTATTTCTACATCTGTATCCGATCGCCCCATTCGCAGACGGGAAAGCAGTGGAACAGTGGTGATTTTGCCTGCATCCTATAATCCGGAAGAGACATACCCGGCTTTAATTCTATTGCCCTGGACTGGCGGCACGTCTGTGGGCATATTTGACAGATATTTCGCGGCCCAATATGAAGTGCGCACCACAAATCCGTTCATTGCTATCTTGCCGAATGTGAGCAGTAGTTCAGCTGCTTACGCTAGTTCTGGGGCCTGGAACGCCACGATCGCA
>JAKSDM010001240.1 GCA_022360135.1 Pseudanabaenales cyanobacterium
AGCGGGCTGTCATCGAGAAAAATGAAGCTCTCCAATCCAAGACCGAGGGACTTGGACAAGCTCCTCAGGTTGCCGGACTTGGGTTCCCAGTTGATGCGGCGGGCAGCAAAATCGTCCCACTTAAGGAGCATGTCGTCTCGCGATTCAAAGACTCGGCGGACATCCGCCAAATCGTTCTTGCTGACAAGGCAGAGCAGCATTCCCTGCTGCTTCTGCGCCAGCATGAATGCCTGCAGTGCTTGAAAATCGCCGCTGATTGCAACGCCTGAGGGTCCCTTTTCGCCGACAACTCCTGACCAGAGCGTGTTGTCACAATCGAGCGCGATGACTTTGTAGGGTTCGCGTTGCCTGGCGTGAAGACGGCGGACTATGATCGAGGCCAGCGCGCTGAAGAAACGGGGCGTGTAGGGAATGTGACCCATAGCGTCGCGCACGGGATCATGGCACACGCCCCAGTCGTAGACCGGGGCGTGTTCGGCCATCGATATCACTTCGATCCCATCCTCATGCGACAAGGTCTCTTTCAGCCAGGATTCCGTCGCTTGCAGAAACCCGTCCGAAAGCTTGGCCGCCGCATCGATTGAAGGCGGACACACAATCACCAGGTAGGAAAGATGCCGACTGGCGGAAGCGTGCTTAAGTAGGGAAACCCAGTCCTCAAGATTGCTTTCGATCCCTCTTTCTAGATCTGATCGCCTGACGGGTGCTGCTGAGCGGGCGCGTCTTGCATAGATATTGCACAGCCGGGACCCTTTCAACAGATCCTCTTCCACAGTTGCAATCTCGAATCCTTGTTCACGAAGGAGATCTGCGATCTGCTTCGACAATTCTCCGTCCCCGCTGTCGTGAACCTCTACCACAATCTGCCGGATCTTTTTCCAATCATCCGGTTCAATACTCCTGAGAATATCCCATTCACATTTTTCAGCGTCGATCTTCAGTAGGCCGATTTCCTCGATCTGATGTACTTTCATCAGACTTGACAGGGAGCGGAGCTGACATTGATACGTCTCCTTCTGAAGCCTCGCATCGATCATCCCATCAAGGTGTTCTCGAAGAGCGTCCGCATCTGCGGATTTGAATCGCTGGGAATACTCGTTGACCATGGCTTGACGAAGAGCGTGGCCGTCCTCTTGTTCGTCGGTGTGAAATCCGGAAAACACCGATGACTTTGGATAAAACACGAAAGTCGCTTCCCGATCGCCATCCGCGACTCCAATAGGCAGGGCCTTGGCCTCGGGCGCATGCAGAGACAGATTTCGTTGAAGAACCTGGAAGCTGACGGGCGAAGGTTCGCAGGCAAATATGCGAGCTCCCTTGCAGCGCCGGGAAACGAACATGGAAAACATGCCGATGTTGGCCCCAATATCGAAAACCACATCCCCTTCCTCCAGAGCGATCCCGTTCTTCAAATAGGTTTGCTCGATGAAGATCTCGTGGTACAGATACCGCGTTTCGTATGGATTCAGATGGGCGATCTCCATACCGTTAGGGAGCCGATAGCGTTCGCAGCCAGCCAGCAACGTGTCGCTATCTTCAGATCCGGTAGGGGGGCAAGCCTCCGCAGCTCGGGCCTGAAAATCTTCGAGTCGAACCACTAGAAAATTGGCGCCGGAACGGTTTTGGCAGAGCAGACTGCGGGGATTCAGGAGCTCTTGATAAACCTGGTTGTACGGTGCGAACTCCACCCGCACGTCCCAGCCCAATCGCCGGGTCAGCTCCATCAGCGGCTCTTCGACAGGCGCTACCGTAAAGGTGGACGCTATAGCCCAACGCGCGGATTCGATAGATGCCTCCCCCTCTTTGCTGACGGCCGCCTCGCCTGTTTCCGCATGGGAAAAAGCCCTGACGCAAAGGTCTTTCATCTCGACCAAGAGCCTGCCGTTCTGATCCGCCAACTGGACATCAAAGGAAAAATAGGCGTCGTCGCGCCCTGCTGCTTTGAGCGTCGCCACACAAAGACACTTGGACCCAGGAGCATCGCGAACCAGCATTTCCCCAAGCGAAAACGGGACGCACACCTCGGCGCCGGGATGCATTTGGCGAACCAAAAGGAGGGCGCACTGAATCGCCGCATCCAGGAGACCGGGGAAACACTCGGGGCGCCCCACTTCGGCTTGACGCGCCATGCGGCCGAGAGCAGTGCGTTCGCCAAAATGAAAGGATTCAATGCAGCGGAACAGTTCGCCATAAACTATTCCGCAGGCTGCGAACGTCTGATAAACCGCCCTTGCATCCAACTGGTTTGAAAGCCTGCTAACCAGAGCCTCTAAATCGACAGTTTTGGCCTTCTGGACTGCGATCGATTCCCGGTTGCTGAAGAAACCTGAGGCGTGCGTGACTAATTGTCCCTCTCTGCCAGACAGGACGCGATAGGTAGAACCTTGCGGAGTGCGATCGAGTTCGAGTTCAACTGCAGGTTCATCTTGGGAGACGCTCAAGGGAGCAAACCAGAAGGCGTTACTGACCTTCCAGGGGAACAACCCGGCGTCATTGGGATCTAAAACGTGCGCCATCGACTCAAAGAGCATGTCAAGATAACCCACCGCTGGTAAAACCGGGCGGGCTAACACAACATGATTTGTTAGCAGAGGATGGTCGGGCTTTAGAAAAACTGTTTTTTTCTCCCGCATAAACACTCCCCCGGATTTTCCTTGGTGCTTACCAGAAAAGAACACCCGCGTGGGTGGTCGCAACTCGACAATCTCCTGGAATCAGCAACTTCCTATTTTGCGCCTTCAGTCGGCTGAGACCAGGTTTCAACATGTTACAACGATCAATTCATGTTGGCGACTCCATGTTACAACGATCAGTTCATGTTGGCGACCCTATGACCAAATCAGTAGAGGTTAGATCCAAGACGGGTCTAGTTCTTGAGCACTTTACACGATTACCCAGCAGCTAGAGTTGTATGAGTAACACGAGTTACGATAATCGCCCCGAACACTGGCGATCGAATTGGGAAATGTATCCAACAGGCGCAACAGCTAACGTCTGAGGCCATAGAGTGGATAGTCTGTATAGCAGCGGCGTGGCTGAGGGTTCTGTTGCAAAAAGATAACGAGGAGAGAAGATCCCTGCCGATTTCCCTCTTGTTGGCCTATGTCCCCGACTAATACAGTTTTCCCCCATAGGGATTCAAAGCCTCGCTGGGTATAGGTTTCAGAGTTAGTTTTTAGGATTTTATGCTAACTCTAAAGACTGACCTGAGATCCCGAGTGCGCTGAAATCGAGCATCGGCGGCTGCCGGTTAAGGTCTAGAGCGCCGGTCCAGTAAAAGTGGTTGACAAAGTGGGCCTGATAACAGGCA
>JAKSDM010001445.1 GCA_022360135.1 Pseudanabaenales cyanobacterium
AGAGTTGGAAGGGATTCTTTTAGAGGTCCATCATCTGCCGCACCGACTGGCGTTGCTTACCAACAACCCACAAGAATTTAACCAGAAGGCGACTCGACTGTTCAATTGCATCAATGCTTTAGAATTACTGCTGAATCATATTCAACCTTGCTCAGACTCTACCGATAAAGCGTGTGGTTATGGTCGCCTAACCACTAATGTGCAATTGCAGAAATGGCTTAAAGATCACAGAGGGACAATAAGCATTTATTCCGAACAAATTGAAACCCTTTTGCAGGATGTTGATCCAGTTGCCTGGGAGACAACAAAAGCTGAGGCATTGCGCCAATCTCTTGTCCAATTTTCCAGCAGCGAAGTTTCTCGAACGTTTGGTCTTCTTTCAGATGAGCTGCTACCAATTTTTCCGGTTTTCGACGCAGCGTTCAATGAAGCCCATACAGCTTATGAGGATGCTGAAGCGCTTGAAGGCAATATTCTGCTTCTCAGCTTGCTGGTATCCGCTTTAATCGCGACAGTATTCGCCATTGTCACTAGCCGGGCGATCGCCCATCCGCTTGAAATCACAACCCAGATTGCTCAACAGGTCACCAAAACATCAGATTTTAACCTCCGAGCTCCGGTGATCACCCAGGATGAGGTTGGCCAATTAACCCTGGCTTTAAATCACCTGATCCAGCGGGTTTCTGAATATACCCAAGCATTACAGACAGCGAAGGAATCTGCTGAAGCCGCCAGCAGGGCTAAAAGCGAATTCCTCTCCAAGATGAGCCATGAATTTCGCACCCCCCTCAACGCTATTCTGGGCTTTACCCAAGTCATGGGCAATGATCCCTCTCTCAATCCTGAACAGCAAGAACATCTAGACACCATTAGTCGCAGTGGTGAACATCTACTGGTTTTGATTAACGACGTTCTAGAAATGGCTAAGATTGAGGCTGGCCAGATCACTCTAAATGAAAGCAACTTTGACCTACATCGGTTGCTCAAAAGTCTCCAAGAAATGTTGCAAATCAGAGCCCAAGCCAAAGGCTTACGGCTCATTTTCGACTGCCCTTCAGACATTCCCCAATATCTGCGAACCGATGAGGGTAAATTGCGTCAAGTTCTGATTAATCTCCTTGGAAATGCGATCAAGTTTACGCGGCGGGGTTGGGTCAAACTTCGCATTAGAGTGGGTGATGAATCATTGCTAATTGGTAATAGACAAGAAGCTTCCCCCTACCCCCTACCCCTGACCCCTTACTCCTTACGCTTTGAAGTAGAAGATACTGGCCCCGGCATCGCCCCTGAGGAAATCGAAACGCTATTCAGCGCCTTTGTCCAAACTTCAACGGGCCAGCAATCTCAAGAAGGGACAGGTCTGGGGTTAGCCATTAGCCGTCAGTTTGTGAACCTGATGGGCGGTAACATCACAGTCGATAGCGCCTTAGGTGAAGGTGCGACGTTCAGGTTTGGCGTTCAGGTTGGGCTAGTCCAGACAGTTGATATGGAACTGCCTCATACTAACCGTACAGTTATCAAGCTGGCCCCTGACCAACCGGACTATCGCATTCTGGTGGTCGAGGACAATCCGGTAAACCGCCGAGTAATGGTCAAATTACTGACATTATGCGGTTTCCAGGTCCGGGAAGCAATCAATGGCGAGGAAGCTGTCGCCCTGATGGAAAGTTACCCCCCCGACTTGATCTGGATGGATATGCAAATGCCTGTAATGGATGGATATGAGGCGACGAGACGAATTAAAGCAGGGAATGAGGAGAGCGGGTACGCAGGGGAAGCAGAGGAAGGTGAGGGAGAAAGCAGTCAAGAGTTAGGAGAGAGTGGTCATTTATCAGTAGTCAGCTATCAAGCCATCGCTGAGGGAAAATCCCAAATACCTAGCGGAGCGAAGCGGAGCCTTAGCGGAGCCATGCCTGATAAGGCTGTTGCCCCTAGGGCGATAAATCCAAAATCCAAAATCCAACCCCCAGTTATCATCGCCCTAACGGCCAGCGCCTTTGAGGAAGATCGGACTAAGATTTTAGCAGCTGGCTGTGATGATATTGTGAACAAGCCATTCCGTAAGGAAGTTATCTTTGAGAAGATGGCTCAATATCTGGGGGTGCGCTATCTCTATGCAGGGAAGCCAGAGAATGAGGGTGTCCACTTAAGCCGTAACTTTCTGGCTGGGCAAGATTTCAGGTCAGGAGTCAGGAATCAGGAGCCAGTTATAGAGTGGATTCTGGATTCTGATTCCTGACTACAATTGAAGAAATGTCACTGTTTCGTCAGGAATACTCTCTATAGAGCTTGAAGCATTATTCAAGCATCTACCCCTGAGTATTTCAATTATGTTTAACCTGACGGATATTACTTCTGCCCACCCCAGTTTAGAATTCTTGGTGCGCACAGCTCTGACATTTGGTGAACTTTCACCGGGTGTGGAGGCTGCGATTGATCGAGTGCTGGATGGGAATGTCCTGACAGACCGGGAAGTTCGGCTAATGGCGATTCTTCAGGACGCGATCGCCAACGGCGATGTTAAACCAGTCAGGGTATCTCACCAAGCTTTACAAACATCAGCTATCTACCTTCAAGAAACTGAAGCAAGTTTCTTTTCTGAATAATCCATTACAGTTGCGCTGAGTTGGGCGCTTAGGGCGGATACATGAGTGAAATGCGCCAAAAATATATAAAGTAGTGAGCCGCCTTATAATTTAGTTAATGAACTATATGACAGCAAACTGTGTTCACGTTACGTGACCTGCCTAAATACAAAACCCTACTTGAATTAGCCGCACTCCATCCTGAATTAGATATTGCCTCAGTTGAAACGTGTCTAGCCTTTCTGCGGACGACCACTGATGTCTATCGAGTGCTCGACGCCCACTTCGCCAACTATGATTTGTCGATGGGTAAGTTTACCATTCTGATGCTGCTGTATAAAGCTGAACGCGGCCTTACCCCATCCGAATGTCTGACACCCTCGGAATGCGCGGAAATGGCTGGCGTTACCCGAGGCACCATTACTGGACTGTTGGACGGGCTAGAACGAGAGGGCTGGATTGAGCGCCAACCCCACTCGGAAGATAGACGAAGGCTGATTGTTGTGTTGACTCAGGCGGGACAGCAGTTACTTGACAAGATGCTGCCGAATCACTTCAACTTAATTACCTCAATGTCGTCTCAGTTGACGGAAGCTGAGAAAGAGAGCCTCAAGTCCCTACTGGTTAAACTTCGGGCTGGCGCCATCGCGACGGCTGAAACACTGGAGGAGCTTGGATAAAAGGTGTTTGCTTAACGCATTGTAACAAACTCTTCAGCAGAGCTCGGATGGATGCCTACAGTAGCGTCAAAATCAGCTTTGAGGGCCCCCATTTTGAGTGCGATCGCAACCCCCTGAATAATTTCGGCAGCGTAATCACCCACCATATGAGCCCCCAATACCTTGTCGGTTTGTCGGTGCACGACAAGCTTCATTAGGGTTTTCTCGTCCTTATTCGGTAGTGTATAGTACATGGGTCTAAATCGACTGCGGTAGATTTCCACGTCATCCCCATACTGTTCTCTCGCTTCGGCCTCGGTTAAACCCACCGTTGCTGCTTCTGGGATTGTGAAAATGGCGGTGGGGATATTCTCGTAGCTCATTTGTCGCGGCTTACCGCCGAAGTGGGTATCGGCAAATGCTCGTCCTTCATTAATAGCGACTGGCGTAAGATTGATCCGATTGGTGCAATCGCCGACGGCGTAGATATGTGCTTCGGTAGTTTGACTGTATTCATTCACTGTGATGGCACCATTGCTAACTTCGATCTGGGTGTTCTCTAACCCCAAGTTTTGAATATTAGGGATACGACCAGTGGCTGCTAGGCTAATGGCGTCTGTGACAATCATTTCTTCGTTCTCCCCCTTGAGGGTGATTTGCAAACCGGTTTTCGTCTTAGCGATCGCAATATCTTGGGCGTTGTTGAGGATACGGATACCGTGTTTTTGCATCGCGGCTTGAATCTCGGCGCGCAAATCGCAGTCAAATCCCCGCAAAATCTGGTCAGCCCGAATAATTTGAGTCACTTCTGAGCCTAGACCATTAAGGATGCAAGCAAATTCACAGCCGATGTAGCCGCCCCCTAGAACCACAAAGCGCTTCGGCTGCTGCTTTAGATGGAAAATTTGATCCGAGGTCAAGGCGTATTCAATCCCAGGGATCTTGGTGGGGGTGAACGGTTTACCCCCCACCGCAATCAGAATCTTCTCCGCCGTAACCTTGTGATCTCCAAGGGCGATCGTATGGGAATCGACAAACTGGCCATAATCTCGAAAGATTTCTACTTGGGAATTATCCAACATCCGCTGGTAAACGCCAGTTAGACGAGTCACCTCATTGTTCACTGCCGTAATCATTTTTTCCCAATCCAGCGTGCTCTGCGCCAAACTCCAGCCGTAACCTTGAGCGGCTTCAAATTGAGCTGGAAAAAGAGAGGCGTAAACCATCAACTTTTTGGGAATGCAGCCACGATTAACACAAGTTCCCCCCAAATCATTAAATTCAGCAATCCCTACTTTGGCGCCGTATTGGGCGGCTCGTCTAGCGGTAGCAATACCGCCTGAACCGGCGCCAATCACAAATAGGTCAAAATCGTAGCTCATGATTCTCCCAAAACCCTAGTGAAAAGTTGACTGAAAGGAACGCTTATTCTCCCTTAGATAAACAATTAATGGGAGCGCATCGCCCCCATTAAT
>JAKSDM010001421.1 GCA_022360135.1 Pseudanabaenales cyanobacterium
AACTTCCTCTAGATAGGGGCTACAGATGGGGATAAAGTTGGCGGCCATGGCTTTTTTGCCAATCCGCCACAGCTCAATCGAGACGGCCCAAAAATCAACTTCAGGGGCAATCTGGTTGAGCCAGTCCAGGGCAACTTGAGACTCCGCTTCAAAGCAGCGGGCCACCCACACGATGGCGGCGGCATCCGCCTCTGCCGCCGCCGCCAGCAGGACGCCGACTTGGTCAATCTCCCCCTCTTCGAGCTGGCAAGCCATTAGCACAGGCCGATCTAAGGTAGCCTCTCGACAGAAAAAATAAAAATCTGAGGGCTGACTGGCTTCAGGCAAAGCGTCTAGCTCCAGCCCAAGGGCTTCCCCTAGCAGTTCCAGATTGTCAGCTTCCGCTTGCCAGGTGAGGAAGTCAGCCGCCGTCTGCCAGTAGTCCTCCAGGTTAATTTTTTCCAACCGTCCCAGAGGGGGTTTAGCGGGTTTACGAGGCTGCATGTGTGGGTAAGTAAAGACAACGACCAATTCTTGCTCCTAGAGCGCCACGGCTGTTCCGTGCAAAAGACGACGATCTTCTCGCCGCTTCATTCACCGTACACCGTTACCATGATCTTGCGGTGACGCGCCTTATTGTCGCAATCAATATGAAAAATTTGTTGCCAGGTTCCCAGTACTGGCTTTCCAGCTTGCACTGGAACCGTGATCGACGGCCCCAACCAGGTCGCCTGCAAATGGGAATGCCCATTGCCATCATGCCAGGCTTGCTCATGGCCATAGTCAAGACTGGGGGGAATCAATCGATTGAGAATGTCTGGCAAGTCTTTTTTCAAGCCCGGCTCAAATTCAATGGCGCCGATCGCCCCTGTACTGCCGATGTTGAATACATTAACCAACCCTGCTTGGATAGCCGATTTTTTAACGATTTGGGTAATCTGATCAGTCAGGTCATGCATCTGACCATGACCTTTGGTTGAGAGTTGAATCTGCTCTTGATAGACCATAAGCGTCAAATATGTGGGGCAAGATTAGATTTATATAACAGTTAATGTCTCCCATCCCCTCTTACAGGGTATCTGGATCCACCCCAAGCTCCCTTAATCGCTCCGCCAACTGATCCGCCCGCTGTTGCGCCTTAACAGCAGCCTCTTCCGGCGTCGGCGCCAACATCCCCTCAGTCGTAAAAAACCGCAGCTTATGCTCATAGACCCCTAAATATAAGCCCAACTGTCGGCTCCACAAATACCCTTCCTCGTTAGGCGATATTGCCTCATACTCACCAGCCATCAACACAAACCCAGCAAACTCCAACGTCTCTGGATCAAACCAAAAATATTCAGGCGTCCGAAATATATCCTGATAAATCTGTTTCTTAGTTTCACGGTCTGTCTTGGCTGTACTTTCAGACAAAATCTCAACAATTACATTGGGATATTTGCCATCTTCTTCCCAAACTACCCAGCTTTTCCGAGAACGCCGCTCTGTGCCTAGAACAAGGAAAA
The DNA here is from genome assembly GCA_022360135.1 of Pseudanabaenales cyanobacterium. GTDB lineage: Bacteria > Cyanobacteriota > Cyanobacteriia > Phormidesmidales > Phormidesmidaceae > JAKSDM01. The sequence continues at coordinate 1,485 of JAKSDM010001421.1, forward strand.
AGTCGGGTCCTCTGAAGGCTTGAGACTTGATCTGCTTTGGACTAAAGTAAATCGTCAAATTGCCAGAAGCAAAAAAATCATGCCGATCTCGCCACAGCCACTCCAAGCTAGTCAGCAATAATAACATCTGCCGCAAATGTAGATCGGTTTCCAACGTCGGCTCATCACTGTAAAGATCGCCCGGCGGCAGGATAACATCCACCGATTTGGGGTTTTCAGCCGATTTAAGATCTTTGGCGGTTACCATAGCAAACGATTGCAACCCCGTAGAAATATTACATTAATTGTAAGTCAGCTACCTACCTATAGCCGCTGCATCCATTAGCACCCCTCTTAAAGTTAAAGCGCCAAACCTGAAGCGCATCTAAGGGCAATATCTTGATCATGACTTAAAGCCAGATAGTTACTCAATCATAACTGCCATGGGACTGTGCTTCGCCTTCCAGCGCAAAGCCGCTTATGCTCTAGCCTTCAGTCAAGCCAAAAATAATCTTCTTAAGCAGCCCCAGTTTTCCTTGATAAGGTGGGTAGCGGATGGGGAACTCCAGCCAAAAGGGCTTCCGCAACACACTCTTATGATGGGAAAAGGTATCAAAGCCAGTCTTGCCGTGATAGGCCCCCATGCCGCTATCGCCGACGCCCCCAAAGGGGAGGGAAGAGACACCTAAATGCATCACCGTTTCATTGATACACATCCCGCCTGAGGAGGTTTCCCTGAGCACTTTAGCTTGCCGCTCTTTGTTTTCAGAGAAAAAGTAGAGTGCTAGCGGCTTAGGGCGCTGGTTGACCATCGCGATCGCCTGATCCAGGCTGCTGTACTCAATCACCGGCAGAATCGGGCCAAAAATCTCCTCCTGCATTACCGGATCTGCCCATGAAACTCCCTCAATCACAGTCGGGGCAATGTAGCGCTCCTCTGGGTTGGTTTGGCCCCCAAGGGTGATTTCACCCTTGTCCAACAGGTCGACTAAGCGTTGATAGTGCTTGTCGCTGATAATCCGAGCATAGTCTGGGCTTTGGGCGGGGTCGTCGCCATAGAAGTGCTGAAGGGTTGACTTTAGAGCAATCAGCAGGTCTGACTTAATGGTCTGTTCCACCAGCAAATAGTCAGGGGCCACACAGGTTTGTCCGGCATTCATAAACTTGCCCCAGGCAATGCGTCTAGCCGCTTTATCCAGGGCTGCATCCGCATCCACAATGCAGGGACTTTTACCGCCAAGCTCTAGGGTGACTGGGGTCAGATGCTGGGCGGCGGCGGCCATGATGATCTTGCCAACTTGGTTTCCCCCCGTAAAAAAGATGTGGTCAAACCTTTCCGCCAAAAGGGCTTGACTGACTTCCACCCCCCCTTCCACCACGGCAATATAGTCAGGCTCAAAGGCGCTTTCAATGAGTTGGGCAATGGCCCGAGACGTGTGAGAGGAAATTTCAGAAGGCTTGATGATCGTACAGTTACCCGCTGCGATCGCCCCCACCAAAGGTGCGATCGCTAGTTGGAAGGGATAGTTCCAAGGACTAATGATCAGCACAACCCCCAGGGGCTCAGGGTAAATCTGGGCCGACCCCGGCAACTGCTCCCACGGCAAGGAAACTGGCTTAGATTTGGCCCAAGATCGAATGTGCCTGAGGGCGTAATCGATTTCGTGAACCGATAAGATTTCGCCCAAATAACTTTCAAAAATAGGTTTGTGCAGATCGGCCTTCAAGGCGGCTACGATCTTCTCTTGGTTAGCCGTCACTGCCTGCCGCAGACGCCGTAGCTGTCGAATCCGAAAGGAAACGTCCTGAGTTTGTCCAGTGGCTAAAAACTGGCGCTGCTTACTCAAAAGGTCTTGAGTGGAGATCGTTGTCAGCTGAGCCATCCTGATTATCTCCGACTGAATTAGGTGGAGATGCTAAAATTTATCTCCTTATATTTTTTTGCCTTGCCTAGTTAGAACGCTGTAAATGGCCGAGTTAAGGGAGTCAGGTGATTAGCGTCAAACCTTCTTACTGCAGGTATTCTAGTCGAACGAGGCAAGCAGTAGCTGCTTGCTTAACGGGTTAACGTTACGCTTAACATTTAACTACACAGTTAACTCGAAGGTTAAATTTGTCGTTAAAATCACTCCCTTTTCATTCTATTAAAGCTATTAATAATATAGATATGACATCGAAAGTTGATTTCTCACCAAGAGGATTTAGAAAAATGAGTGAGCAAGACAAAAAACAAGCTTCCACGTCTGAAGGGCAACTTTCGGATGAACAACTAGAAAGTGCAGCCGGTGGTGTTGATTTTGACCAACTGCGCCGGGAAAATCTCGACAAAGACGCGGTCGATTTTGACAAATTACGTCAGGAGAATCTCGAAAAAGATTAATTCCATAGACAACCCTTTACTAGGGCTTGCTGCTGGCAATAGCACAATGACTAGGAGTAATGTCCTTTTTACAGTACTCCTAGTTTGATATGAGCCAGTAACCGCTTGGTAGCGCGATCGCGACTTAGGACTTGCGATCGCTTTTGTCTATGATTACAGCTTTTGAAGTTCAAACTTTATCTCGGCGTTTCGCAATACAATACCCCAATTACGCTGTACGGTGCGCTATGGAATAGTAAAGAGCCTCTAGATTGAATATATGGACCTCTTTTTCGTAGCATAAACCGGCCTTCACTATAACTCTCCTTGAAGCTTGATTGTCAGGTAACGCCATTGCAATGACCCTATCTAGATTAGCCACATTGAACCCATATGAGATGGATGCTTGCACTGCTTGGGTGGCAATGCCTCTTCCCCAATATGCTTTAGCCAAACCGTAAAGAACCTCAACTTCATCTAACTCATCTAAATAACGCAGACCACAATAGCCAACCATTTGAGACGTATCATCCGCCACAATGGCCCAAATTCCATACCCTCGCTGTCGCCAATGCTCAACAAAAGCTTGCAGCGATTTTTCTGTGTTTTCTCTAGGGATGGGAACGCCTCGATTGGGCAAGAAGCGAGTTACATCCGGATCAGCCCAAATTGCTGCTAGTGCATCCAAATCACAGATCTGAAGTGGTCGCATGATAAAACTGTCAAGCTGTAAAACTGTTGGATCAGCAGGATTTATCATCACAATATTAGAAATAACACTCCCAACTTAACCTGGCTCTCTCGCTCAATATCCTGTCTACTGAGGTCAGCAATGACATCTGCAGGCTTGCTATTTCACTGTCGAACACCTAGACGATTTAGACGCCAACTTACAAATATTCATAAGTTGGGCGTTGAATCAAACTTACTCATGGGCGCTGAAGCAAGCTTACTCTAATGAGTTTCCCCAAGACATTAGGCTACAATTGCTTGACTAGGTCTGGGCAGAGGAAAGGTTACGCTAGTCCACATGCAATCCCTACTCTTATCCCAGGTCATGGAACCCAGTGGAATGGTCGTCGATGCGGAAACTAACCCAAGTTTCAGAAAATTACACCCTGACGCGGGTTCCGGGGACTTGGACAGGTCACTGGACCGACTTATCGGGGAGTACCGGGACAACGGTTATCCTTTTTCCCGAGGGGGCTCGGGGGGGAGCAATGATCTTGGGGCCGGCGTCGGGAACGCGCCAAACCGGAGTTTTCGATCCAGCCTCTCTGCCCAGGGATATCCATGGCGTCTGTTTGTCTGGCGGTTCTGCATTTGGTTTGAGGGCGGCGGATGGGGTGACGGCGGTCTTGGCAAGTCGAGGGAGTGGGTTTGATTCAGGGTACGGTTGTGTGCCAATTGTGCCAACGGCTATTCTATTTGATCTAGCGATCGGGCAAACCAGACCTAATGCTGAATCTGGACGCGCCGCTGCGGCATCCGCCAATCAAAACATCGTTC
>JAKSDM010000024.1 GCA_022360135.1 Pseudanabaenales cyanobacterium
AATTGATCCAGGTTTGGGGGCGGATCAATACAGCCGGACAATGGTTGCTAGTAGACGCATTGAAGCGATAACATGCAGTATTGCAATTCGAATTACAATTTATAGCATTTGGGGCAATCACCTAAGTTCGGCGAATCCACGGAAGAAGTTTGTCCTGACTTGAAGGCACAAGTCCCGTAACAGGGACTAGAAGCTTTCAGGCAGATGTTTCCATGCAAACTTCCTCAACCTTATTCCTCCTGGTTAATTTTCTAACGGTGTCTGTTACTGCAGGTATAAGCGCTTTTGGAACGCTGCCCTCCGGGGCTCGTTTAGAAAAGCTATTACAAATCAATAACCCTAGCCAAGAGACTCCTATCCTATCAACAAATCGAGGCAGTGGCCGGATCGATACCGATCAGTTAGGAAATAACCTCACTGCCTGGCGAGGCAGTGGTCGTACTCAACCGGACCCAGAAGATCGGGATAATAATCAGATGGATACAAGACTTGCTTGGCGAGGCAGTGGTCGTATTAAACCCAATTTGGGCCATAGTGATATCAATCAGGTCAGTGCAAAAGTCGCCTGACAAAGCCATGAGCGCCTGGACTCAAACCAAACAGGCGTCAACCAGAATGCCTAAATAGGCGGCAGTGAAGAGGTAAATTTACCCCATTATGAGGAACTCAAGCAGATTATCAAGAGATAATTTATACCTAGGGCGGATATTCTGCTCATGAAGCTAGCTCACATTCAATCAATGATTGTCAAACTGCACAAAACTGGTTGACTTTAGCGATGATTCTTCCCATTCTAGAGCTTAATCGCAATAATGTGGATTTGGGCGAAGAAATGGGTTGCTTCAAAGAAATGGGTTGCTTAACCGTATATCTTGTGTTTAGAGGCACAAAATGTTTTAAGCTAAAGCAGCATAAAGAAGCTATAGCAGCATAAAGGAATTTTAAGCGTTCTTCACCTTCCCCTCTAAGGTGGACAATCCCCCCAAAAGCATTGAGCCTGCCAAATTACTGTATATTCGTCACCATTTTCAATGTCAGAGTTGTCCTCACCGATGAATAACGACGTAGATCTGATCAAGCTTCTGAGTCCTAGTGCAATGGATCAGATCATGCTCTACTTAGCCTTCAGCGCTATGCGAACCGGAGGACATCGCCATGGGGCTTTCTTAGATGCAGCTGCTACAGCGGCAAAATGCGCCATTTATATGACCTATTTAGAGCAGGGACAAAACCTGCGAATGACGGGTCACCTGCATCACATTGAACCGAAGCGGGTCAAAGCAATTGTCGAAGAAATTCGTCAGGCCCTGACAGAAGGAAAACTGCTCAAAATGCTGGGGTCTCAAGAACCCCGCTATCTGATCCAACTGCCTTACGTTTGGCTAGAGAAATATCCTTGGATGCCTGGGCGATCGCGAATTTCAAGCGCCAGCCTTACTTCTGAAGAAAAGCGTCAGCTTGAAGAAAAACTCCCCAAGAATTTGCCTGACGCCCAACTGATCAATTCTTTCCAGTTTATGGAGTTGATTGAGTTCCTTCACGCCCGTTCACAGGAAGACCTGCCGTCGCAAAGACGCATGCTTTTGAGTGAAGCATTGTCCGAGCATATTCGACGACGCCTGATTTATTCTGGCACAGTCACCCGCATTGACTCCCCTTGGGGAATGCCCTTTTATGCGTTGACGCGGGCTTCCTACTCGCCTGCGGATCAAGAAGAACGCACTTACATCATGATTGAGGATACCGCCCAGTATTTCCGAATCATGCGTGATTGGGCGGATCGTCAGCAAGGGACAATGCGGATTTTAGAAGAATTGGATATTCCGCCTGAGCGGCTTGACAAAGCTCTGGAAGAGTTAGACGAAATCATTCGAACCTGGGCTGATAAATATCACCAAACGGGCGGAGAACACACAATTCTACAGATGGCCTTGGGTAAGAAAGATCAATTATCTTAGCACTGGGGTGATTTTTTGATGGGAAGTGCAGGATGTAGGTTACAGTAATTTATTAGTATAAACCCTCACTTTGCTAGAGGTAGTACAAGTTATCACTCCCATGAAGAACACGCACCATAGCTTTATGGTAAAGTTTGCCATGCCTGAGCCACAATATCGCTGAGCAGACGCCTTACATTTTGATCGAGTAGGGAGTCATCCGCCAGTACCTCAGCGGTGAGTTCCTCCAGAGACTGACCTTGGGAGCGAGCCGTCTGAATCACCCCTGCAAGCGCCACAGCAATATGCTCTGAGCTTACTGGGGAAGTTGGATCAAGTGATATTAGATTCTGCAGCCTATCTAAAGCAGGATCTTCCATTGCGGTTTAATGAAGGATAAGTGCTACGTACTTGTAGAGAATGAAAAGACTGTAACTTTTTTTAAGAAAACTCAGTTCTCGGAAGTCTAGCGTATTTTTATTCTGTTTAGACTCCAATTTGCTTGTTAATTCGCTGAATTTAATATCACTTCACATGAGAGAAATTCTCTACGCGGAAGTTCCCACACCCAACACAGTAGCCGTCAAAAACTGGTTACAACAAAAATTCGAGTCAGGCCCAGCCAAGAAGGTGATTACACCGGATGGAATTCGTTTAGAGTTTCCTATTCGGCCAATTGCGCCAGATATTTCCTCCCCCTTGCCGTTGGCGCTTTCCTTTGTTGTCTGGTCATTACAGCGCACAACCTATCTCAAAGCCTTTCGCTGGGCTGACAAGCCTCTGCCCCAAGAGCAACAGCTTCTCAACCAGTTAACGACAGGCATCCGCAAGCAATTCCCCTTGCATTATCCAGAACCCCCTGACATTGATCTCACACAACAACCCGTTTTTGAAGCATTACAGGCTTATTATCCTAAAACAGTTCAATATTTTCAGCGCATGCCCAATGGCGAAGCCGACCTTGCGCGCGTCTATTGGTGGGAACAACGCTGGCGGGAGTCTGTAAAGAACCCACAGGCGCCAAAGCAGGTTATTTTCAGACGAGGCGAAAGGAGAGAGACAGGAGACAAGGGACAGGAGACAGGGGACAGGAGCAGGGGAGTAGGGGAGCAGGGGGAGCAGGGGAGGCGCAAATCCAAAATCCAAAACCCAAAATCCGAAATTCCTAACGGGGCGGAGCGGAGCCTTAGCGGAGCCATGCCTGATCAGGCTATTGCCCCTAGGGCTATAAATCCAGAATCCCTCACTTCTGATTTCTACGACCTGATCTACATCGGCGGCGCCTTAGGCGTCATCCATGCTGCTGTGATGGCGAATTTGGGCTACAAAGTCTTACTGGTTGAGCGCTTGTCCTTTGGACGAATGAACCGGGAGTGGAATATCTCTCGAGCTGAATTTCAGTGTTTGATTGATTTGGGGTTGTTTACCCCTAAAGAATTTGAATCTTTGATCGCTCGGGAATATACCGATGGTTTCAATAAGTTTTTTGACGCCAACAATCCGCCTTTCGCCAAAGCGCCTGTATTGCATACACCAACCGTCCTGAATATTGCCATTGACTCAGAGCAACTGCTGAGAGCCTGTGGAGAGAAACTGCTCGCAGTAGGGGGAATGATCCAAGACGAGACAGAATTTCAGTGGGCGGAGATCAGCGATGATCGAGTAGAGGTTCAGATTCAACATCGCCAGACTCAAGCACAACAGTTGGTTTCGGGACGCCTATTGGTGGATGCGATGGGAACGGCGTCTCCCATTGCCTGGCAACTAAATGGGGGACGCACCTTTGACAGTGTTTGCCCGACAGTGGGCGCTAGCATCTCTAGTGGTTTTGCTCCGGGTGTTTGGAATTCTCAATGGGGCGATGTCCTGTATAGCCATGGGGATATTTCCAAAGGCCGTCAGCTAATCTGGGAGTTATTTCCTGGGCGGGGTGATGAGTTAACGATCTACCTCTTCCACTACCACCAAGTGCATCCCGATAACCCTGGCTCCCTGCTTGAGATGTACGAGGACTTTTTCAACATCCTGCCAGAGTATCGCCGTTGTAACTTGGATGAGCTGACCTGGCGTAAGCCAACCTTCGGCTATATTCCAGGCCATTTCAGTGTGCTAAATAGCGATCGCAATGTCGCCTTTGATCGGTTAGTTTCAATTGGGGACGCCGCTTCCCTGCAGTCACCCCTGATCTTTACTGGATTTGGTTCGTTAGTGCGGAATCTGCCTCGTCTGACAGAATTGCTCCACATCGCCCTCAGACACAATTTGCTGAAAGCTAAGCACTTAAATCAAATTCGCGCCTTTCAAAGCAATGTGGCGGTAACCTGGCTATTTTCCAAGGGGATGATGGCGCCAACGGGCAAATGGATTCCACCCGCAAGAATCAACGCCATGCTCAATACCTTCTTTGGGGTATTAGAGCAAGAATCTCCAGCGATTGCAGAGAGTTTTATTAAGGATCGGTGCAGTTGGCTAGCATTTAATAGCATGGCCTTGAAAGCCGCCTGGAAAAACCCTTCGCTATTACTATGGATTTGGCAACTGGCTGGGTTCAAAGATATTTTGCGCTGGGTAGGCAGCTATCTAAATTACACGGTTATCTCCCTGCTCAGTTGGCTGCTAGGTTGGCTGCCAATCTGGTTAAAATGGAGCCGAGGTTGGCTGGAACCCTTAAATCCTGCACTGTGGTTTTGGTTGATAACCCGGAGCTACATGCTCACCTACGGTATCGGTCGCCCGCCCACTCCAGAAATCCTCTTAGAACCGGTTGAAGTGATTGTGAACGCCTCCAAAAAACAGCCGTTTATACCATCGTCATCTGCGCCTCGATCCCCAGCCGCCCCGAAAGGCCCCGAGCCTTGAGAAATTTGGGGGGTGAAGGACAGCCCTATAAGTCGATGGTTAACCCTTAGGAGTCTGCTGACGCGGAAAATTAGGCAGTTCTACGGCGGCCAAGGACTTGATTTTCCTCTGGGGTCGCAGGGGATAGACAATGGGGGAAGGGGAGTTTATGCCTAATTGAGGATTTAAAGCAGGGGGATAGTCTACCGTCGGATTTGCAGCGACCGGTATGGACACGGACGGTTTTGGCGGGTTAGAGGTGAGCGGGGGTAAGGAGTCTGACGATTGCTTGACAACTGGCGGCGACTGATTAGCCGCCGAAGCGGCGGCCGCAGACTCCTCTGTCGGTGACTGCGACTGAGCTTCCTTTAGAGGCTCTCCCCAAGGCGAAGGTTCAGTGAACTTGGGCTCTTCCGCCTGAGAGGCGGCGGAAGCAGCGGTTGGATTCAACCTAAATAGAGACTGTGACGGCAATTTTGAGGAAATTTCAGTTTGCTTGTCTTTTAGCTTGTCCAGGATAGGCGGCGGCACAGATTGATCAGCGGTTTTGCTTGGAGGCTCAACTTCATCGGCTCGTTTTCTAGATCCATCTATCAATCGTTCCATATCTCTCCATAGAAGCGCCTCTGCCTCTGAATCCGGTTGATCCGCCAACTGACTAGAGGCTGATGCCGGTGGGTAAGGGGAGAGAATAGGGGACTGCTGGCCTGACTGTTGGATTGATTGGGTTGAGTCGCGGGCATTGTGGGGGGAGGATGGACTCAATCCCTTAATTAGGACATCCAAGTTGGGGGCTTGTTTAGATAAATTGGCGTCGGCAGACCAAGGTTGAATGCGCTGCGCTTTAGGCATCGATACCAGCTGAGAGGGGACACCCCTATTCACTTGCTGATTTTTGTTGGGATTGTCCCGAGATAAACTTAAGGGGCTTTGTCCACTATGGGACGACATCTCAAGGGATTTCTCTAACGCCGCCTTAAATTGCAGTGTATAGTGCTGTTGACGCTGTAGCCGGGACCGTAAATCCCGACAAGTTGCTTCAGTCTCCATAACCGTTTGAGACTGCTTAGTATAGCGCTGTTGAATTAGGGCGCATTCCCGCTCTAGTTGAGCAACTCGCTGTTGACTGGTTTCTAATTGGGCTTGCAAGGTCTCTGTCAGGATCCTCTGACGCTTAAGAGCCTGTTGGGTTGAGTCTAGCTCACTTACTAACTGCGCTATCTGAGCGTTAGGGCTGGAGGCAGGCGGGGGGGGCTGCTCAGGAGTGATTCCGGGTTCTTGCGATCGCTCAATTTCTGCCTGGAGGGCAGCCTGAGAATGCTCCAGCGTCTCTTCCAATTGAGCAATTCGCCTGAGTAGATTGTCGTTACACTGATTCAAGTCACCCACTAATTTCAGCAACTCAACTTCTCTGGCTGAAGAATGTGTTGTCGCCATTGGCGCAGGGGCAGTGCTTTGATCGTTAGCCGCGGCAGTGCTTTGATCGTTAGCAGCAGCAGGCGGAATGTTATCAACATTGATAGCATTGGGAAAATTGACCGTTTGCCAATCTTGATGATTTTGCATGGGCTCAGGCTTTGACTTTGCCATCCATGGTGAAGGAACTTCCCATTCGGACGAGTGATCCCCTCTTGTTTCTGAGGAATCCGGTTCACGGGGAAGAGGAACATTCGCGTCACTCATAAAACGTTGCCCTAAAATTCAAGATCTCCAGCGCATATCAAGTTACTTATTGGCGCCTGCTAGTGATTAATTCATAGTATGATTCATCTCCATTTATGTAGTAGCACAGAATGTCAAAAAATACTTTTTTTTTAAGGTTAATAAATATACCCATGGGTTCTGGGATTGAGGGGTTTGGGATTGGGGGCTTGGATAAATCAACGATTAAGAGTAAAGGGTAAAGAGTAAAGGGTAAAGGGTAATACCAATTTGATTTGAAGCTGAGCATAATAAATCTTTGCCCGGCAAGGTTTTCAGCGAATCTATTCTGCTCACCTTTATACCGTTTTGGTATAAAAGGTAATTATTAAGTGCAATATCTATCTCTCCAACTTGCTATCTCTCCAACTTGGCGAAGGCCTCATTCAGCAAATCTTGATGCATCAGCGCCCGATCGACGAGGGAATAAACTTGGTCTTCGGAGAGGGGGTCTCCGTTAGCATAATGATTTATCCAGCTTTGGCCGATGGCTTGGGAGGCGTCAGGAAATGGGGGAATACGGGTGTTCTCTGAAGCATCCAAGCTGCTCGTAGGATTTAGATCCCAACCCGGTAGATTTAAGTCCTTCATTAGCTGGCTAATCTTGGGATCGTAGCTCAGTCCAAAGCAACGACATCCTTCTGCAGCCGCCATAACCAGAGCGTGGAATCGCATGCCAATCACCATCTCGACCCCGCGAAACACGCCCTTGAGTTGCTTGGGATCGGCCAAACAAAGCAGCTTATTGGGACCGGGTAGTTGGGTTTGAATCGTCTGCGCGATCGCGCGATCGACCGAGGGTTGAAAGGGTAATAATAAGATGCAAGTTTGAGTCGCCTTTTGAAAATCAATCAGGGCTTGAGTGAGTTGTCCGAGCCGACCAACCGTCAGCCAGGGATGGGCCCTAAGCGCCACGGCCACTCGCGGGGCGGGTAAATCCCACAAACCTGACACAGGCTGCGACTGAAGCGCCCATACCGGATCTGGAGCCAGCCAGGCCGGGATCCGCCAGTCATTGAGCAGTTGGGCTGAGGTGCGATCGCGGACACTCACCGCCATACACCCTTTCAACGCCCGCTTAGCAATCCATCGGCTCCGGCCGCGTTGAAGCGGGCCAATCCCCTGCGCCCAAGCGATGGTTTTCAACCCCATGCCCTGGGCTAACCCCATCAGCCCGCCGTAATAGAAGGGGTTGAGGGCGCTGGTGGCGTCCTGCATTAGACTCCCCCCGCCCCAAATGAATACATCTGACCGTCGCAGCGCCCCCAATAGTGAGACAGCCGACTTGCGCGGGCAGGCCTCCACCCCATAGCGACGAGATGTCTCCTGGGGATTCCCCGATAGCACTAAGGGGGTTAACCGCTGCGGCAACATTTGCAGCAAAGACGCCAGCAGCGCCTCGTCACCGCCATTCCCCATGCCATAATAGCCGCACAAAACCGCCCGCATTGATCGAGATTATTTTTTTAGAGACGCACCCTCTACAATAAGCGATTAGGGTTCAGTTATTGACTTCCCTAAATCTATGCCCTGATTTCCCTAAACTAAACTATGCACGCTCTTTCCATCCCCACCTGGATTATCCACATCTCAAGCGTAATTGAGTGGATCGCCGCCATCTGGTTTGTCTGGCTTTATGCCGAATTGAGCGATCGCCCAGCCTGGAAAGCCCTATCCTTTGGGATGCTGCCAGTGCTGATAGGAGCGATGTGCGCTTGCACTTGGCACTTTTTTGACAATATCGAGTCGCTGAATTGGCTCGTCACCCTGCAGGCCAGCATGACCGTAATCGGGAACGGCGCCCTCTGCGCCGCCGCCGCTTGGATTTGGTGGAATGCGAGATCGGTAAGGATTAAAGAATAATGTCCAAAGACACCCTTTTCGCCCTATCCCTCTTCCCCTATTTGGGATTTCTTTGGTTTCTGACTCGCTCAGGTCAGACGCCAAGACTGGCCTTGATTGGTTTCTATAGTCTGCTGGTGTTTGTGGCGGTGACGATTCCGGCTGGCGTCTATGCTAAGCAGGTTTACGACATGGAGTTAGCCAATATGGACTTTCTCCATGGCAGTGCAGAGGCGTTTCTGACCCTGTCGAATATTCTGGTGGTATTGGGATTTCGTCAGGCAGTTCTGCAGATTCGGCGGCAGAAGGAATAGGGGATGGGATAGGGGAGGAGGGGGAGCAGGGGGAGCGATGTAGAGACGTTATATATTGCGTTTAGGGGAGATGGGAAGGAGGGGGGGAGATGGGGAGGATAAGGGAGGAGGGGGGAGATCAAATCCAAAATCCAAAATCTAAAATCCAAAATCCAAAATCCAAAATCTAAAATCCAAAATCTAAAATCCAAAATCCCTGGAAGATGGGGAGGATTCAGGATTGATGCAGGATAATGCGGTTACCAGCGGGATCATAGGCATAGATTTCTTGTCCATGGGAGGCGGCGACGATCGCGTCGGGAGGTGGATAGCCAAGATTAGTAAGATGGGCGATCGCGCCCTCTAAATCCTCAACTTCCAAACATAAACTCAGCCCACCGCTAGACGGACTTGCAAACTCGGCTGCATGATCAATGTTGGGTTTAAAAATTCCCAGTCGCATCCCTGGAAGCTGGAATTCAGCATACACTTCAGGCCGATAGGGCTGGGGATTCCGCCTTAGCAGCTTGCAATAAAAGTCAACCAGGCGCTTAAAATCCTCACCCGCTAAGGTCAAAAAAGCATCACGACAACGAAACTTACTGATCTCAGTATCCATAACTCAGGAAGCCGTAGCTAAATAACCTCTCATCCACCCATTCACCCTACTTTTACTGAGACTTTACTTGTACGCCAATCATTAACCATTACCTCCACCATACCTAAAGCAGTTATTAAGCTCCTGATCGTACCCGATAGAGGTGAGCTAGCCTGAGAGTAAAGGGCGAGTAGTTCCTTCGCGAGTTTGTCTTTTTAGTCATCACGCTGATTTGGGCTCAGCCTTTGATGTTTAGGATATTCCTGTTGAGGGAGCTTCAGCCCTTTTTATTACGTCATGCCGCAGGGATATCGCATTACCGCAACTATTGATTCTCAATACTCTTTTTGCTGTTAAGTTTTTAAGGAGATTTGCTGTGGTTACTGCTGTATCTTCGTCTAAGTCGATTGAATCTTGGTTGGGGGATGACGCACAGGACTTGCTAACCTATCAAGCCAAGCTCTCTAAAGACCTGCTGCACTTGCCGGGATCAGATTGGGTGGACCGAATTTTTGTTCAGAGCGATCGCTCTTCTCAGGTTCTGCGAAGTCTGCAACAACTTTACGGGACTGGGCGATTGGCCAACACGGGCTATCTATCCATTTTGCCGGTAGACCAAGGAATTGAGCATTCGGGGGCCGCCTCGTTCGCCCCTAACCCAATTTACTTTGATCCTCAAAATATTCTTGATTTGGCGATCGCAGGCGGCTGTAACGCAGTCGCCACCACCCTAGGCGTCCTCGGCAGCATCTCCCGTAGATACGCCCATAAGATCCCTTTAATTGTCAAGCTCAACCATAACGAGCTAATGACCTGCCCCAATCAGTTCGATCAGATCATGTTCGCCTCAGTAGAACAGGCTTGGAATCTGGGCGCTGTGGCCGTGGGGGCCACCATTTATTTTGGCTCGCCGGAATCGAGTCGACAGATTCGGGAAGTGTCGGCCGCTTTTGCCCACGCCCATGAGTTGGGGCTGGCGACGATTCTCTGGTGCTATCTGCGAAACAGTACATTCAAGCAAGATAAGGACTATCATGTCGCGGCGGACCTGACTGGCCAAGCAAACCATATTGGCGTCACGATTGAAGCCGACATCATTAAGCAGAAGCTGCCTTTGGTGAACAATGGCTATGATGCAGTGGCGAAGGCTATCGGTAAGAGTTACGGCAAGACTCATCCCAAGGTTTATTCGGAATTGTCTAGTGAACACCCGATTGATTTAACTCGCTATCAGGTGCTCAACTGCTACGCTGGACGAGCCGGACTGATTAACTCCGGCGGCGCCTCGGGTCAAAATGATTTTGCAGAGGCGGTGCGCACAGCGGTGATTAACAAACGAGCTGGCGGTTGTGGCTTGATTTCTGGGCGGAAGGCGTTTCAGCGCGATTTCAAGGAAGGGGTTAAACTATTCCACCTGATTCAAGATGTATATTTGTCCTCTGAGGTGACGATCGCCTGACGATCTTTCAGCTTAAATGAGGTTTATAGCTGCAGAGACCTTGCAATCCAAGGTCTCTGCAGCTATGTTGGTGATTGAGCTAGTACATTTGGTTGCGCCCTAAAGAAGTGTGGAGAGGTTTATAGCCAAAAATTTTCAAGCAAAAGCTGACTTCTCACTCCTGCAGGACTTTGCCCTTCCTACAGAGTATTCTGATCTCGCCAGAATGTTCCGGCTTAGGTTAATACCCCAAAACAAGATGGAAAACCCTGGTATATTGAGTTTCCATACTTCTCCGATTAATAACTAAAGGATTTAATTATCGATGCAAGCAGTTAGGCGAGATGAGTTTGAAACCGTGAAGCAACTCCTGGCCTCTGCCGCCAGATATGCTGAGTCAGCTAATCAGCAATCAGAACAGAATGCAATCCAGATAGCTGATAATTTCAGAGGGATTGCTGAGCTGAAGCAAGCTCAGCAAGAGAACCTCAGAGGGATTGCTGAGCTGAAACAAGCTCAGCAAGAGAACCTCAGAGGGATTGCTGAACTGAAGCAAGCTCAGCAGGAGAACGTCAGAGGGATTGCTGAGCTGAAACAAGCTCAGCAAGAGAATGCCGCTCGGATGAAACAACAGGGAGAAAGGATTGACGAGTTTGTCTTTCAGGTCAACCGACTGGTTAGCAAGCAGCAGCAGGAAATTAGTCAGCTTAAAGCCCTCTGCGATCGCTACGACGGCGTTTTAGCTTACTTACTTCGTCAGGACCAGGGCGGCGGCGCCCCCCGCTGAAATAGTCATGGGCTCTGATAAGTTTTTTGGGCGTGTAATTAGCATGGCAATCGACATTAGCACCGTAAAAATATAAAGGCCATAATAGAACAACCAGAAAATTGCCGCCTCCCAATGGTCCTCTTCGAAACAATCCTCACCGTCGCCACTGAGAAAGTGGGTGAAAAGTTGATCACTGGCATTCACGCCAAGCTTAACCCCAGTGATATTGAAACCTTCTTAAAGCAGGCAATTAAAGCTGCAAACGAACCTAAACTGGGTGGTCTGTTTTACTCCTTCCAAGAAGACGGTTGGTCAGGTTATGGCCCCTTCCTTAACCAATTTTTCAAAGGACGCGCCCTGGGTGAATTGCAGAAGCCATTGACCGGTAATCAAGGATCCCCAGATGTCACCTTTCTGACTGAGGCCCTTTGGCAAGAGGCAACCGGGCACTCCAGGCTCCAAAATCTTGACAGAGACAAAATTCAACCCTGGATGCAGGTTTTTGTCGAAACCTATTTCCAAGCCACCAATCGTTCTCTTCAGTTTCAGATTATCAAGGACGATTACTGTGACCAGATTCGTCGGGTGTTTGACGATGTAAAATTCGCAGGGATTGCCGTTGAAGGGCAAGACATTGACCGGGCTGAACGCTTAGCTGACATTTTTGTCATGCCAGATGTCCAGGAGGATGACAGTGGGTTACAGCGTATCCCAGATGACGTCCCGCCTGAAGTTATTGACAATCCGCAACAGCGCCTGCTGTGGGAACAGCGTCAACAGATCCTGCAAGCTAAAACCCACTCTCGTGGGCGCAAATTTTCAGCGGCAGACCTGTTTACCAAAGGCAAAACTAACCGGGCCGTGCTATTAGGGGCTCCGGGGTCGGGAAAGACGACCCTGATGAATTATTTTGCTGTAGTCGGCACGTTTCACAATGCTGAAACATCAGCCCAGGAGACCGCTGAGCTAAATGGCCTGCAAGGAAGGCCAAATCTACCGATCGTTGCCAGCTTACCCATTATCATTCGCATTCGGGATCTGGCCCGTCACCCAGATCTTTCTATCCTCGAATTCGTTCAAGAGTTCGCAGAAAAAGATCTCGTGGTCACGCGCGATCTCACTGGCTTTTTTGAGTACTACCTGGAGAACGGCAATGCCCTGATCCTGCTGGATGGCTTGGATGAAGTGGCCGATATGGCTCAGCGCTACAAAGTCGTTGAAAAAATCGAAGCTTTTCTCAATCAGTTTGAGCACTGTCCCGCCATCATCACCTCTCGACCCGCCGGATACAAACGAGACTTTTTCCGCACCGATGAGTATCCCCACTATGAGCTACAACTGTTTGACGATGAGAAAATCAATACCTTTATTGAACATTGGTACAACAGCCGCTTTGAATTAGAGGGCGAACGGGAACGGCGCAAAACCAGCCTTCGCAAAGCCTTACAGGATCAACCCCGGATTAAGCAGCTGGCTCGCAATCCGCTGCTGCTGACGATCATTGCCCTGATCCATCGCTACCAAGCCAAGTTGCCGAAGGAACGCTACAAGCTGTATGACAAAGCAGTAGAAACCCTCCTCACTACCCTACGGTGTACACAGATCTCGACTCCGATTGCGAATTCGTCGATCTTGCCCCCCTAACCCCCCAATTCTGGGGGGGATCAGAGTTCAAAGTCCCCCAGAATTGGGGGATTTAGGGGGCTGAAATGACCCCGACTCCGACTTGTGTGTACACGGTAGCCTCACTACCTGGGATAGCCAGAAGGAGTTGAGCAACCACGATGTTCT
>JAKSDM010001474.1 GCA_022360135.1 Pseudanabaenales cyanobacterium
AGATAGCAGTTTAATGGTTTGAGAGGCATTAGCTGAATCTGAGTGATTGCCCTGAGCATTAGTGCTCAGGGTAGGTTGCCGCTTGCTCATGTGGCAACAACAAGGGACTGAAATTTGACCTATAATTGCCAGACTCCAGCTATTTATTCAGCATCATCCCCCAGGATAAAGGGATTATCCGCTTAGGCAACCCGGTCACTCTCAGAGCTTCGGAGCCTGAACCGGATATTGCAATTGTTCGACCGTTGGTTGACTGCGGGTCTCTTCCTGTGGGGTTTGGACCGTCCAATTGGGCGATCGCTCATCTGAAAGTTGTAGATCCTCACAGAACGATCTTGACAACGGCCAACGGCTAAAGCCCCATAGAGACGTTGCATGCAACATCTCTATGGGGGAAATATTAGGCTCATCCAAACAGTATTGAGCGATGACCTAGTTTATAGCGGTTTTCAATTGCGTTGACTACACCCCACTCTCTACACCCCACCCCCATCTTGCCGAGGGGTGTTCAATCCAAATTAGAATTCCTATATCTCAATCACCGCCGCCGAAAATCCCCATGCTCCCGACAGGTACAGCAGGTATGGCAGGTATGGCAGGTAGAGCGTCAACTTCAACTGGGATGGAAGGGGGGGCAATTTGTTCAAGCTGTCCCGTAGCAAGCTGGTCTGTCACCTGTTGAACCCCTTGCTGGACCTCGGTGATCTTGGCTCCCAGATCGGCCGGTTGAGGGGCGACAATCTCGGGTACAGGCGTAACTTGATTGAGCTGCGCTGCAGCCTGTTGAACCCCTTGCTGAACCTCTGTAATTGTCTCTTGAACACTGGTAGGCAAAGGGGCGTTGATTTCAGGCAGCGGCAGACTGACTGGGGGAATTTCAGGGGCAGGGGTAGGGCTAACCCAAGGGGCCTCCTCAACAACAAGGGGGTCAGAGGGAGCAACAGGTTCACTGGCAGGGGCGGGGGCGCTCTCAGTAACAGTCTGATTTACAGGCGCGAAACTCGGAGACACCAGCGCCGGTTGCAAGCGAGTAACCTGCTCAAAAGACGGCTGCATTGGGATGGCCTTGGCAACTCGGGGCGCCTCCGAAGAGTCGGCCGGACTATTAGACTGTAGGTTAGTTAATAGAGTAGGAAAAATATCTAACGGTGGAGCAAAAGCGGAAAGTCCCCCTTCGAGAGTGGTTAGCCGATTTGCTCCCAACAGTATAAGACTTACCATCCCAACCAGTGTAAATGCCCGGGATATATAGGTTTCACCTGTGTTGTAGTATTTGACGACATAGTCCATTAGGTTGAAGGCCGCCTTAACCCGTTCTTTTTTTTTCTTCTGGTTGTTCTGGTGACTGATTTTCTGCGCCTGGAGCTCTACTTCTTCCACTAAAGCTGAGTCAACCATTTGCGGGCTGGGCGAATTGGCTGGAATAGTAGATTGAGTTCCCGGCTGGATGGATTGGCTCTCTGGCTGAGCAAATGGGATTTCTAACTGAACCTCACTGAAATTAAAGGAATTTGGCGATGTATTCATGGTGTTGACTTTCATAAAGGCAAATTCAACAACAACTTGGGAAGAGGCAAACTAGCTCGGTCCAGGATGTGCTCGTCTAAAACCGAATCCCATCCAATGCTTAGCGTCTAAATTGTTCTTTGTAAGCGCTTCGCCAGTGTTAAACCTTGATATGCATGATGATGGACTTGAATGAAATTTTCTTAAACTTGAGATGAGAACCTTCTCATTCGGAATCTATATTGTCTGAATCTACGTCGTAACGTCGCAAAAATCCCCAAAGTCCTCTGCAGACAGTACGTTACAATTTAGCCAGCGATCGCTGGGTGCGCCTATGGTTAGAGAATCGGCTGCTGAAGACCAACCGCCAGTC
>JAKSDM010001743.1 GCA_022360135.1 Pseudanabaenales cyanobacterium
ACCGTCATAGGTGTAGCTAACGACCCGGTTCACCTGTGTTAGATAGCTTTTCAATTCTAACCAGAACTCCCCGTTTCGTTGGGTGCAACCGGATAATTAGGCGGCGATCGCAGAGGCAGGAGAAACAATCACAGTTCTGTGCAGCAAAAAGGCTGGGTTTCCTGACGTCAATCCAGTCTACAGGATGAGGGATCGCTCTCAAACTCCTTTAAAGCCTATCTACATGAATCCATGCCTTCAGCTGCGCTTGCGGCCTGATCGGCTAGACTCACAGAAATTTCAATCCCTTTACATTTCTTGTATCGCAAAGTGTTCAGAGATTATGGTTATAGTAGAGGAGTCCTACTCTAATCTGAGCTAGTCCTAGTTCGGTTGCCGATAAGAGTCAGTGCGCCAAGAAAGACCAAGCAGAACCGCCTATAAGGTTGCATTGAACATTGTTGCCTTGAGTGCAGAACCGGGGATGGGCAAAGTTCTACCTCCCGGTATCGTTGACGCTACAGAGGAGCTTCTCATTACTTCCGGCGCAGTTGGAAAAAGAACAGTACGATGGTCCCGTTCCAGACAAAATTGAAATTGATCACCCGGCGACCGCTCGTCTCAAGGCAAAGGGAATAGCTGCAATGGGACAGCGGAGTAATCTCCATCTCATAGCGGCAGATCTCAGCGAACAAACACTGGTGAATGTTCTAAATCACAACGAGGTTTGGGTTCAGAACGCACAGACTGTCATCATAGCCGAGGGCCTCGTGATGTATCTGCCCTCTGAACAGGTTCGGCCCCTCACTGCATTATATTGGCCTTTTGCTGGACCAGACCATTAATGCTTTTCATTGCTCCTCCCCTGCTTCCCCTGCTCCCTTAAAGATTATCCAGCGCACGCGTAACCTGAGCGACAGATAGAATCTGGGGGCAGTACAACAGGGGCGGGGCCTCAGGTTTACCTGGATAGAGTACATAGAGAGGCGCACCACTGCGGCCAAAGGATTCCAGGGCGGCGGTTATGGTGCGATCGCGACTGGTAAAATTTAAAAGCGATGGTGGGCAGACATCAGAATTAGCGAATAACCCAAACTATCGAGGTGTATCTGCCTAGCCTATGACTTCATGAAATAAGTCTTGAGGGATCATGAAATGCAAAGTCAGAATATAGATTTAATTCAAGCTCTCTTCCAAAGTCGCTTAACAACTCTTGAGCATCTCTTGAAGTCAGCACAGACTCATTTTTGTGATGACGAGTCTTTCCTTCAGCAGCGGATTGTGGCTGATATGCTTCCCTTCGGTACACAGATCGCTTTCACCTGCAATCAACCACGTAACTTTGCTCTGTGGTGTGACGGCAAATCTGCGAATAATCTAGATCCAGACGTCACATCTCTCACGCAGGCATACGAGCACATAGCAAACACCAAAAGTCTGCTTTTGGGGATTAAGGTTGAAGACGCAAAGCTAGCTGAGATTAAACGTATTGACTTAGGCCAGGGCCTCTACGCTGAGCTGTCTGGTAGCGCCTATGTGAATGACTTTCTGATTCCAAACTTTTACTTCCATATGGTCACGGCTTACGACATTCTTCGCATGTCTGGCGTACCAATAGGGAAACGGGATTACATGATGCACTTGGCGCCATTCGTCAGAAAGGCATGACCCCTAACTATTCCAATGCAGCGGACGGTCGAGAGTCGCCAGTGCTAAATTCAAGGTCATTGCCACCGTTGATTTGAGCCGTTAGGCAGCGATGCGACATCACCGTATCCTTCAAGAAGGCATGATTCACAGTTTTCATATTGGTCGGTGATGTCGCAAAATCGAAGAATGACGAATCAGTTATTTCACTTCAGCGAAGATAGCCAAATCGATCTGTTTGTACCCCGTCCGGTCCAAGTGCCATCTAAACGGCGTCCTGGTTATGAGTGGCTCAACGGATCTCTGAGAAATGATACGCCATCTACCAGAGGCGCTTCAGAAAGCGGGCGTTGAGTTGCGATCGCTCGAGAATCTGTTGCCGCTCAAACCCGCCTGGGACATTAGCTTGCACGTAAGTGGCATACGCCTCCGTAATGCCTCGGGCTGGGCTAAATAAAGCTTGGTCCATCGAGTCCCTCCGAAGTAACCATCCTCAAAACCCTTGTTCGCGCTAGAGCGTACTCATTTACAGGATCGACATACTCATTTTCAAGATCAGCGATCGCAATTTCTAGATCGATGTATTCGTTTTCAAGATTGACGTACTCGTTTTCAAGATCGGCATACTCATTTTCAAGATCAGCGTACTCGTTTTCAAGATCAGCGTACTCATTTCCTTGATTCGCGATCGCAACTGTTTGATCAGCGTACTCAATAGTTTGATCGGCATACGCCAAAGTTTGATCGGCGTACTCCTGTGTCAAGCTTAAGCTAACGGTTTGAGACTGGATAAAGGGTAAAGCTGAAGTCCATTCTGTTATCCAGACTATAGGGACATCAATTAATGACTTCGGTCGGCGCAGCCTAACCAGGAGCTGCACTCGGATGCTCGAAAAAAACTACTACTGCTTCTTTTTAGCCCTTGCTTGCACCGCTGAACCCTACCGTTAGGCTTATACTTCATTCATCAAGGTATGTTTCCGGTGAATAATTGCTCCCTAACATGAAAACAGAAAATTTATTAGATTCCCATCCTTTGCCTCCCGGAAGCTTTGGCCTTCCCTGGTTGGGAGAAACCTTAAGCTTTTTACGCCAGCCCAACTTTATTGATCAACGTAGCCAACGCTATGGCTCTATTTTTAAGACCAACATCCTCGGCCAACCTACCGTGATCATGCTTGGCCCAGAAGCTAATCATTTCATCTTATCCAGCCATGTTGATTGCTTTTCTCAAGAAGGTTGGCCAGATACCTTTAAATCCTTGTTAGGGCGAAAAGCTCTGGTTTTGCAAGACGGGGAGGAACACCGACGCAATCGTAAGTTGATCAGACCAACACTACATGGCTCTGCCTTGGCTGGTTATCTGACCACAATGGAACAAGTCTCCTTGGCTTATCTAAAGCAGTGGGAGAGACTAGAGAGTTTAACTTGGTTCTCTGAACTTAGACGGATGACTTTTGAAATAGCAAGCATATTGCTTGTCGGCGGCAAACCTGGTGAGGACAATGACCACTTGTTCAAATGGTTTTGTGAGTTGAGCCAAGGGTTATTTACACTTCCCATCCATTGGCGGTGGACTCCTTTTGGGAAAGCTATCCATGCCCGTAAACAGATCCTGATCTATATTGAGCAAGCCATGCTTCAACGACAAAAAACTCCCACCCAGGATGTTTTAAGTCTCCTCATGCAAGCAAAGGATGAAACAGGTCAGGGACTAAGTCAGGAAGAAATTAAATCTCAAGCCCTTGCCTTATTAATCGGAACAAATTCCAACACCGCCTCAATGCTAGTCTGTTTCTGTATGGCGCTTGCCCAACACCCAGAGGTTTTACATATTGCCCGAACAGAACAACACCAAATTGAACAAACATCGATCGATGCTTCATTATCCCTCGAACAGCTCAAGCAAATGATCTACTTGAACCAGGTGTTGCAGGAAGTTGAGCGTTGCTATCCACCCGTTGGGGCAGGTTTTCGAAGAGTGATTAAACC
Organism: Pseudanabaenales cyanobacterium; assembly: GCA_022360135.1. Taxonomy (GTDB): domain Bacteria; phylum Cyanobacteriota; class Cyanobacteriia; order Phormidesmidales; family Phormidesmidaceae; genus JAKSDM01. The sequence goes on from JAKSDM010001743.1 coordinate 3,619, forward strand.
GTTTGTGTTCAATGGGTATGCTGTGCCGTCAGGCTGGAATGCTATGTATTCCATCATCGGAACCCATACGGATTCTCGAATTTATGTTGAGCCAACACGGTTTGATCCAGATCGATTTAGTGCAGATCGGGCAGAACATAAAAAGATGGACTTCAGCTTGGTCGGATTTGGGGGAGGAACTCGTAACTGTCTAGGCTTCGCCTTTGCTCAAACCTTGATCAAAACGTTTGCGGCTAACCTCCTCCGACATTACGACTGGGAATTACTTCCTGGGCAGACCCTAACCCTGAATCGTATACCAACTGCTCATCCTCGGTCTGGATTACAAGTCAAGTTGAAAAAGCTAGAAGCTGTTACCTAACCCTTCAGTGCAGCGGACGGACGAGCGAGCGCTTTGGCTTTGGCGACTGCCGTCGTGGAAAATAAATCCTGCGTGAACGCGTACGATTTTGCCCGATTAATATGGCATAGTAACAAAGGTCTGAGAAATACTTGAACGTCCCTCACAGAGCAGTATTCAAGGTTATCTTTTATGGGCTAGGGAGCGTCATGCCTTTTCGGTTGTAACTGATTAGGGACACCGGAATGGAGTCGACCAAAATAATGCGCATTAACTTAGAAAAGCGTAGGAGCAGCCTATGGACTTGGATGCAGTAGAGAGTTCAGAACTACAACAGAAGCTGAAACAGTTGATTATTCGGCAGCTAGTGCGGCCAGATGAGGATTTAGTTCGATTTTTTGCAGCGAAGGTCTATGCGGGTCAGCTCTCAGTTGAAAATTTGGAATGGTTTACCCAGATAACGCAACAAGCCATACAAGAAGTTTTCGTTAAAAAACAATTTGCCGCCCAAGCAGGCGGCTCAGACCATAGACACTTGCTGATTATTGAGGATGATCAGGGAAAACGTGAGTTTGAGCTGATCAATCCCGTTTACTCGATTGGTCGAGATCCAGGGTGCGATATTTGCATCGCCTCTGCCTTTGTTTCATTTCATCACGCCACCTTGGTGCAACTTCCCAAGGCAAAAGGCGATCACTACTACCAGATAGTGGATGGCGATCTGAAGGGAACGCTTAGTGCAAACGGCTTTATGATCAACGGCGAGAAAGTACAGGCTGCTGACCTGTACAATGGAGACAGGATTGTATTAGGGCCGCAGATACAGGGAACGTATTTTGGGCCGGAGGAAAACTCCAGACAGACAGCACTGCCAGATTCTGAGATATCAAGTAGTGATTACTATAGAGAGAGGATGCAGAATCTGCCGCGAAACCTGGCGACGGCGTTTTCAAACTGGCTGGGATGACAAAGTTTAGGTCAATCTGAGGGGGGTGTGATAGATCCACAGAAAAAGCGCACCCCTATAAGAGGTGCGCTGGCTACATCAGCGGGTGAACCTGTTAGTAGCTGCAGTCGTTGAGAATGCTATTCAGCTAGCTGGGCCGCTCGTTGCTGCACCGCATTGAGGTCGGTGTTAATGGCTTTTGCCAGTCTCGAACCATACTCCGGATCGGCCTTGTAGAAGAAAGCAGTCATTTCGTTGCGGATCTCAGCATTTTTAACGGCGCCAAGGTCTGCAGCCAGATTAGAGATCAAGTGATCCTGCTCGATGAGGGTTAACCCTCGATAGAAAGCTCCAGCCTGGGCAAAGTTCTGAGTTTTCTCAATGGGCAAATTCTGAGTGGTTCCGGCAATGGGTAGTTTTGAGGCGCTAAAGTCCTTGCTAGCCTGGTAAGATTTCTGACGGCTGGGCT
>JAKSDM010000414.1 GCA_022360135.1 Pseudanabaenales cyanobacterium
CCCCATTCCCGCGTTGATTAGTCGCCATGTTGGGGATATCTAACGTTTTCGCAAAAAAATGATTATCATTTGACTTAGAGATTGTTTGATGAAGACATCGCCTGATGATTTTCAGCTTTATTTGGATCAAGAAAAGAGTGACAAACTAGAGGCAAACGATAGTGAATCGAGAAATGTTTACACAAACATCATGAAATTTATGCCGCTTTAAAATATCAATTACTGACTGCTCTTTGTTACACTGATGATCAATAAAAAATAAATGCTCTTTTTTGCGAAAAGTTTGTTTGAGCGACGCTGTAATTAAGTAACGACTGAGAGACATGCCTCAGCAAGAATTGTCTGTCAGCCCTTTGTCATGGGTGATTGCAAATCTGATTTAAACCGATCCTGCCGCTGACAAATCAATGCCTTTGGAGATTTATATGAACCAAGGAAAGTTTGAACAAAAACTGGCAACTCTTGGAGTGAGCGCCGATGATGCGCTAGTGGGTGGGAATGGGAAACAAGATATTTTCAGCTTTACCTGGGATTGGGGGAAGAACACGCTAATTAAAAACTTCAATCCTGAGCAGGATATTGTTGATCTGCGGCAGTTTTGGTTCGAGGACTCTAGCAAGTTTCAAATTGCAAATGACGCTAATGGCAATGCTGTGATTAGCATTCCGAGCAATAATCAAACCATTACGCTGCAGGGAATTTCCCAAGATCAAGTCACTCTAGATCAAAATCTTCTGTTTAAACCGAGCCCTGTTTCAGGCGGGGGCGTTGGTCCCTCCCTGAATCCCAGTAATTTGATCATTGACGGTGTAGATGACCAAGGAGAGGCCCTACAGGTTACCGTCGATCAGGGCGCGACAAAATTCATCATTGATAACAAGGCGGTTGATGGATCTCAATTCTCAATTAAGACCAACAATCCTGACCTGATCCAGTTGAGCGTCAAGGATCTAGGGAATGGTAAGAGCGAATTGATCATCAACGCTAATGATGAGGGACGGGCTGCACTCCGCCTTGAAGACATCACCACTGGGGAAACCCGATATTTGGGCGTCCGGGTGAAGACCGCGGATGGACAGTTGCCGGGAATGCCCGACTATCTGGCGATGGGGTCGGTGAGTGAAGACAGCAAGGCTGATCTGGATTTTTGGCGAGATTTTGGCAATGGCCTCTCGAATAAGCGGATGGATATTCGCTACATCTATCTCAACGGCGGGCCGCTCAAAAACCCCTTTAGCACCGATCCAGCCCATCCTAATAATTGGCGAACCTGGGCCGATGGTCAGCGATTGCAGTCTTATCTGAGTAACAGCCTGAAACAGGGGATGATTCCGTCTTTCGTTTGGTACAACATTGCGGATGGGGGCGAAAGTTACACGACAGATCTCCAGCACATCCAAAGCAAAGAATATATGCAGAGCTACTTCGAAGATTTGAAGTACGCTTTGGATGAAATTCGCACGATCGCCAAGGATGAAACCGTCCAGATGATTCTAGAACCTGATTTTCTGGGCTATATGGCGCAGAATTCGGGTAAACGGCCTAATCAAATCCAGGCCATGACGGACGCCGTCTATGATGCTGGCATTCTTGATCGCAACCAGGACCCAGTCTTCGAGAATACCGTCACTGGCTTGGTGAAGGCAATTAACTACACTATTTCGAAGTATGGGCCGAACGTGGACTTTGGCTGGCAGTTTAATCTCTGGGCGAGTCCAGCTGGCGGGTTTACCCAAGTTGGCATTCCTGGCTCGGGCCTGATGCACCTGACGGACACGATGGGGATTGAGCAAGGGCAAGCTGCGATCGTCAACGAAGCCAAAGAAATGGCCCAATACTACATTGATGCAGGTGTCACGAGCTATGGCGCAGACTTTGTCAGCATTGACAAATATGGCTTGGATGCAGCCGGCGTGACTGCTAGCGCCGCTAAGAACCCTAAGGATTCAGCCTGGTTCTGGAATAGCGATCATTGGAATAACTACCTACTCTTCACGAAGACGCTGCATGAAACCACCAATAAGCCGGTGACCCTATGGCAGATCCCAGTAGGGCATATCAATGGCTCCACCGCTGAGAATCCCTATGACCCATCTGGGAAATTTCAGGATTTAGCCAATACGCCTACCAAGTATGAAGATTCAGCCGGTACGTTTTTCCTGGGAGACACCTTCATTGTCAATGACCCCGAACGTCTCAAGTATTTCAGTCAGAATGCTGCAAACGATCCAGGGTTGTCGGTCGATGGCAACCGAGTCACCTGGTCGCCTCACATCCAAGCCGCTAAAGATGCTGGAATTACGTCAATCCTATTCGGGGCTGGTGTTGGCGTCAGCACGGATGGCGTCGGTTCGCCTCCGACCGATGGCGGTTGGTGGATTAGTCAAATTCAAGAGTACTATCAGAAACCCATTGACCTGGCTCTAGG
>JAKSDM010000419.1 GCA_022360135.1 Pseudanabaenales cyanobacterium
CATGACAACAGTATCTTCCCCCGTTGAAAACCGGGTTGACACGCTTCAGGCTCTGGAAGATTTGATTAACCGTGTGAAAATAGCTCAGGAGAGCTATGCGGGCTTTAGCCAAGCCCAGGTCGATCGCATTTTCAAGCAGGCGGCGATCGCCGCCAATAATGCCCGGATTCCTCTGGCCAAACAGGCCGTGGCTGAAACTGGCATGGGCATGGTCGAAGATAAGGTGATCAAAAATCATTTCGCCTCAGAATATATCTACAACAAGTACAAACATGAAAAGACCTGCGGTGTCGTTTTTTCGGATCCCCACTACGGCATCCAAAAGGTGGCTGAACCGATTGGCCTTCTGGCGGGCATTGTGCCCACGACCAACCCCACGTCCACAGCCATTTTTAAGGCGTTGCTCAGTCTCAAGACCCGCAACGCTATTATTTTTTCTCCCCATCCCCGTGCTAAGGTCTGCACCATCGCCGCCGCTAGAATCGTCCGGGATGCGGCGGTCCAAGCAGGCGCTCCGGCGGATTTAATCGGCTGGATCGATGAACCCACCCTGGAACTCTCTCAGGCCCTGATGAAGCATCCGGAAATCAAACTCATCCTGGCCACGGGCGGACCCGGTATGGTGAAGGCCGCCTATTCCTCTGGTCGTCCCTCCCTCGGTGTTGGCGCGGGCAATACCCCGGCGGTGATCGATGAAACCGCTGATATCCAGATGGCGGTCAGCTCGATTTTGTTGAGCAAAACCTTCGACAACGGCATGATTTGTGCGTCGGAACAGGCCGCCATTGTCCTCGATCCAGTCTATGACGCCGTCAAACAAGAGTTTATTAAACGGGGAGCCTATTTTCTGGATGATTCAGAACGCGATCGCGTGGCCCAAATCATCCTTAAGGAGGGGCGTCTCAATCCCGCGATTGTCGGCCAACCCATTACCCAGTTGGCCCAACTGGCAAGCCTGGATGTGCCGACAGGAACCAAGCTATTGATTGGTGAAACCAGTGTCATTGGCCTCGAAGAACCCCTGTCCTATGAAAAACTATCACCGATTTTGGCCCTATACCGAGCCCCAGATTTCGCCACCGCTGTGGATCAGGCTAAACAACTGGTGAATTTTGCTGGTCGAGGCCATACGTCTGTGCTCTACACCAACCCGGAGAATAGCGATCGCATTGCTCAGTTTGAAGCCGAACTGGCCACCGCCCGCGTCTTGATTAATACGCCATCTTCTCAAGGGGCGATTGGCGATCTCTACAACTTCAAACTTGACCCCTCCTTGACCTTGGGCTGTGGTACTTGGGGCGGTAATTCTGTATCTGAAAATGTTGGGGTTCAGCATCTGCTTAACATCAAAACCGTGACCCAACGTCGAGAGAACATGCTATGGTTCCGCGTGCCGCCTAAGATCTATTTCAAAGCGGGATGTATTCCTGTCGCCCTAGGCGATCTAGCTCACAAAAAACGCGCCTTTATTGTCACCGATCAACCGCTGTTTGACCTCGGCCTGACGCAGGAAATCACCGAAACGCTCGATGGCCTCGGTATTGAGCACCATATCTTTTTCGATGTCGAGCCCGATCCCAGTCTGTCTACGGTCCAGCGTGGTTTAGCGGTGATCAATCACTTCCAACCCGATGTGATCATTGCCCTGGGCGGCGGCTCTCCGATGGATGCAGCCAAAGTGATGTGGTTAATGTATGAGCATCCTGACGTGGAATTTGAAGGATTGGCCATGCGGTTTATGGATATCCGCAAACGGGTTTACGAGCTGCCGTCCCTGGGCGAAAAGGCCATCCTCGTAGCCATTCCCACCACCTCGGGCACCGGCTCCGAAGTCACCCCCTTCGCTGTAGTCACTGATGATCGCGTGGGGATCAAATATCCCCTGGCGGACTATGCCTTAACCCCTACCATCGCCATCATTGACCCTGAATTGGTCCGTCAGATGCCTAAAAAACTCACCGCCTACGGCGGCGTTGACGCCCTCACCCACGCTCTAGAAGCCTATGTCTCGGTTCTTGCCACAGAGTTTACCGATGGGCTGGCCTTAGAGGCGATTGGGTTGCTGATGAAATATCTTCCTCGCGCTTATCACAACGGAGCTAACGATCTCGAAGCGCGCGAAAAAGTTCACTACGCCGCCACCATCGCCGGACTGGCCTTTGCTAACGCCTTCCTAGGCATTTGCCATTCCCTGGCCCACAAACTAGGTTCAACCTTCCACGTCCCCCATGGGCTAGCCAACGCCTTGATCATCTCCCATGTGATTCGCTATAACGCCACCGACGCCCCATTCAAACAGGCGATTTTTCCGCAGTACGAATATCCTCAGGCCAAGGCTCGCTATGGGGCGATCGCGGATTCTCTCCAACTTGGCGGTGCAACCGATGAGGAAAAGGTGGCGCGGTTGATCAATGCGATCGAATCCCTCAAACACCAACTGGATATCCCCAGTAGCATCCGCGAGGTGATCAGCGGCGATGAACATACCTTCTTTGAACAACTTGACCTGATGGCTGAGCAAGCCTTCGATGACCAATGCACCGGCGCCAATCCCCGCTACCCCTTGATCCAGGATCTCAAGGAGCTGTATGTAGACGCCTATCGCGGTAGTTTGTCTCTGCGATCGCCGGATATGAGTCTACCGTTGCAGACCGTTTAAGTCTCTTAGGAGCCGGATTCCTTAAAGGAATCTGGTCCCTAAGATCATGACGAATCCAAGTTGAGGAGGATATAGTTGATGCAGAAATAATCGATCGATGATGGTTGCAGCCCTATGACCAGCGCCCCACCCCTCAACGTATTTATTTCCTATTCCCATAAGGATGAAGATCTGAAGGAAGAATTAGAAGTCCATCTGGCTAATTTGATTAGGCAAAAGAAAATTAATCCCTGGCAAGATCGGGCGCTGGAAGCAGGAACAGAATGGGATGCTGAAATCAAAGCGCAACTGGAAGCGGC
>JAKSDM010001775.1 GCA_022360135.1 Pseudanabaenales cyanobacterium
ACTGATGCGATCGTGCAGAGGATTGCCCACCAGCCGCAAGCGACTCGGTTCAACCCCGTATTGCTTAATCAGTTCTCTAAAAACCCGCTCTCCCCACACCAAAACGACATCAGAGGCCGCTGTCGCTAGCCCTTCTACACTATCTTTGCGGGTGCCGCCATGCTGAATCGAAAAGGTTTTGACCCCAAACTTACGCAGCCTATCCGCCAACTCTACCCCCCAACTGTGGTGGGTATGGAACCGATGATCCAGACATAGAACCACCCGTTTACCTTCAGGTTGAGCACAAGCTCGAATCAGGCTGAAGTAATCTGTCTCAACCGAACATCTTGATCTTTGCAAAGCAGCGGCATGGGTTGGCGTTAACCGCAGCTGATGAATATTCTCTAATAGAACAATATTAATTCGGACACTTTTTTTCAGCTCAGGCCGCTCCAATAGGTTTAGAATCAACGGCGTCAACATCCGCTCACAGGCTTTGGAGTAGAGCACAAAGCTTATCTCAGCGCTAGACTCTGCTAACTTGGGAGTAAGGCGGAATATCAGATATCGCCAAAGCAGCCTGAGCTTGTCTTGAAAGCTGAGGCACTTCTGGATAGAAAAGTAGTAATCCGACAATAGAGCCGCCTCAATCGGCTCTATGAACTTCCGCAATGGATGTTTAGGCAACTTTGGCATCATGGTTAAACGCCTACCGGGGTAAGGACTTTCAAGGCTTCCCGGACATTGAGAATTTGACGCAACGTATCCTCTAGTTGATCCAGAGGAATCATATTCGGCCCATCACTGGGAGCGCTATCCGGGTTCTCATGAATTTCCATGAATAGGGCGTCTATCCCAATTGCTGCAGCCGCCCTGGCGAGATAGGGAACAAACTGCCGCTGTCCCCCAGATTTATCTCCCTGACCGCCAGGCATCTGGACGCTGTGAGTGGCGTCAAAGACAACTGGATAGCCTAACTCTCGCATTTGCGGGAGTGAGCGGAAGTCAACCACCAGCGTGTTATAGCCAAAACTGGAGCCGCGCTCGGTCAGGAGAATATTAGAGGCCCCTCCAGACTCCAGCTTTTTGACCACATGTTTCATGTCCCAAGGCGCTAGG
>JAKSDM010001677.1 GCA_022360135.1 Pseudanabaenales cyanobacterium
CACTCAGTGCACTCTAAAGTAATGATAATGCGGACGCCTTTAGCCATAACCTTAATGAAGTTGATTGGGTAATTTATGTCATATCAAGAGAAGGGACAGGTTACCTTCTCCAAACAATTAGACATAAACCATAATTCTCTCATACAATGCTGGACAAACGCAAAAAACTCCTTAACTTGCGATCTAGAGATTAGCCGCGCTGGGTTTGAACAACAATGTAATCCCCAAAGCCGCGCCGCGCCGCCAAATGGCCGTCTTCGGATCAGGAATGATGGCGGATTGATTACGTATGCCTAATAATAAAGTCGATGATTGCAGGCGGTAAATACTCAGTTGGTTACAGATTGTAAAACCGGATCCTCAAGCATGCGCCCCAGCTAGAGGATCTCTATGATTCTCGTGATCGCTCAATATCCTAGACAAGAAGACGTCAATCGCTGAATAACGCCGACACAGAGCAACAACAGGGCGGTGCTTGAATCATGAATGGGTTTAGATAATTTTATTAACTATTAATTATTGCAACAAGAAGGATAGATTGATTCACAACCTAAGGAAAGATGGAGACTTAGGATCTGCTTTTCTTAAAAAATTAAGGAGAACACAAATTGATTGACTTAACGCTACTCGCCACCATTGTGCCTCGCACCGTAGAATGGAGTCCTAAGGTCGCACTCGTGATGTGCGCCTACAATGTTCTAGCGCTTGCTATCGGCAAATTCGCCATCAAGAATCCGAATGAAGGGCCAGCTACCATCAAGCCTGAATTTTTTGGCGGCTTGAGCGTGCCTTCAGTGATTGCTTGTTGGTGCTTTGGTCATGTTCTAGGAGTATGCGGCATTTTAGGTTTGGCTAACATTGGCGTTCTCTAAAGTCAAGATAAAATGCCCAACCTCAGAATCCTCTGAATTGAGTTTGCTATGGCGAGAGAGTTAGCTATGCGGATTAGTCCACTCTCTAAGTCACTCAAATAATTCCTCAATACCTCCCGGCTATAAAGCTGTTGAAAGGCGGGCCTCAAAAGCGTTCTGGCGAAAAACATCAGAGTGCTTTTGGGTCTCGCCTTATTTGCTGGTTAGTCTTCGCGCCTCCTGCCTCACCACAGTCACTTAGCTTCGAATTAAGCGCGCCAACTTAGGGGAAAATGAGTTAAGTACCTGGAGAGATGACCGCTATATGTCAAACAGAGTAAGTGGGTGGGGGTTTTGGTGCCTATCGGAACTAGTGGCTGTTCTGGCGGGCGCCTCGGTTGGGGCGATGATCGGCTTGGTAAACGAATCTGCGGGTATCGTCGCAGCTGTCGGCACAGGTATGGCGATGTCATTCTTGATTGGGGTTATAGCCCGATTATCAGGATTTAAAGGGACGGGTTGGAGGCTAGCCATCCCGATCGCAGTTGGATTATTGGCGGGGGCTGTGAACTTAGCTTTGGCCGCTGTGTTGGTCCCGATCGCTATCTGGAAGGTAATCTGGCCGGATAATGGCATGGATTGGGTTGGTATCGGGGCGGTGTTGGGCGCTAGCGGCGGCATTGTAGGCGGAGCAATTACAGGAATCGTGTTAATCCGGCTATTGCAGCGACAACTTTTGGATTGACGCTTAAGATACCGGCTTGGTTGTCTCTTGCGGCGACCCAGTTACAGTTGAAAAGGGCGGCAACCAGAATTGGAGCTTAGGATTCCCCATACCGTAAGTCAGCAGATAACTCCAGGCAAGAAGGCGGAACCAGAGTCTAGGCCAGCGGCAGACGATCGCCGCTTGCCAACGGCACAATAAATCTGGAACCCATCTCTCAAATAGGAAAGACATTAAGGCGGCGAAGGTAAAGGCCAGGTAAGTCGGAGCCCAAGCCAGTAAGCCTTTTAGACCAATAGCTTGGACAATCCACCAAGGGATTCTGGGATTACGCCACCCCGCTTGGAGGGTTGTTTGGTTCATAAAGGGCCAGCTGCCTCGATCCTTAATAAAGTCATCGACCAGTTTAGAGGGCTCTGTAGCCAGAACGCCAAAAAAGGTATTCAAGGTTGAATTGACCCATTGGGGCTGTAACCTCGACTGAGGGCGCGCCATCATCCCGCGCGAAAAAATCCAGGTGGCGGCCAGATTATCTTGATAAGCGTTAATTTTGCCCAGATTTTCACCCGTTAGCAGGTCGAGTTCCAAGACGGTATGCAGTAAATGAGTTACTCGGGGTAAATTCCGCACCAGGGAGCCAAATCCAGTGAACACAAGCGGAGAATTAAACGCCGCAGCATCCCCAATTGAAAGCACTCGATCATAGCCCGGTCGCCGATCCGCTGCATTCCGGCTAAATCGACCTGGAATATAGCCGAATGTAGCCTTACGCCATTCCAAGTCATCCACATTACAGCGGCGATATTCTGGTAGGCAAGTGAAAAAATCCTCATACAACTCCAATAGGGAGCCCGGGTTATCCGGTTCAATCTGATGATAGTGGAATAGATAGATGGTTAGATCGTCGCCTTTGCCTGGAAACATTTCCCAAATGGGTTGTCGACCCCGACTAATGTCGCCATTGGTAAATAGGGGTTCTCCATAGTTGCTATCCCAAACTCCAGCCTCAAACCCGCCCTTGATCACCCCGCCGATGGTGGGACAAACACTATCAAACGCCTTTCCAATCGTGATTTGTTGAGCAATTCGCGAGGTTGTTCCCATGGCGTCAATCAGTAGTCGTGATTGCAGGTGCATTTCCTGAGCCGTTTCTAGGTTGCGGACTTGAACGGTGATCCGATCGGTTTCCAAAAAAGCCTGCTCAAATTCAGTCCGCTCAAAAATTTGACCGCCAGCCGCTGTTAATTTCTCACCACAGAGCTGCAAGAGGCGATCGCAATCCATAGCGATATTCAGCACTGTGGGAGTATGCAGGACTGGGGCCCTGGCGTAAGCAGGATTGTTTCCACTAAAAAACAGATTGAAGTTATCTTTGTACTCCCGCGCAATCACACTCTCCAACTCTGCCTGACTCAACAATCCCACATCCACTAGAGTTTGCAGCTCACTCCGCGAGATATTCCACTCTCGATTCATGCGGCCGAACTTAATCCGTTCCACTAGGGCAACTTTATAGCCCAACTGAGCCATCATCGCCGCATTTAAGGCCCCCAGCGCCCCACCCACCACGATGATGTCCCAAGTCGAATCGGGTCGTTGGATATCGGGCGCCCGCCTCACAATCGGCGGCGGCTTAGGTTGAGCGCCTTGCGATTGGGCAAAGCCCGACCTCACTTCCTCACGCCAGCGCTTTTCCCACCAATAGACCCGTTGCAAATCAAACTCCCCATTCGGAATGCGGCGAAAATACTTAGCAGTTAGTGGGTAATAGGGCTCTAAAGCCGAAAAAATATCGCTTTGGCTCAGATCAATCTGAGGAAATTGGGGAGGGCGGTAGGGAAAATTAGTCCTCAACGCCTGCGTCAGTTCATTTAAGAAATGTCTCTGATCAGGCAGAGGGGTTTCAGACCACTGGAAGACCTTAAGGTATGTGGTGTTTTGATGTTGCCAGGTGAAGAGCGACAGGACTGCGCCTTTCCACTCAAACCTCAGCCCATCCATCGTGGAAATCAGTTTTGCAGATGGGTTGGCAGGCAGAATAAATGCTTCAGAAGAGCGTTGTTTTAACCAGGTTTGAACGGCAGTAATGTCCGGAGTCGGAATTTCTAGGTAAAGGAGTTGTTTCATCAGCTTGACAAGAGTCTAAACCGCTTTGCAGAAAGCTCTCTGGCCCAACATAGGTAAAAAGACAAAGCGTTCAGCCTCTAAATTGCGTCAGTTAAATGAGCATCATTAAAACGAAAGGTTAAATAAATCTAATGCAAAGCATACCCTTTCATTGGAACGACTTCCTAACATTGTTAGCTCTCTTCAAATCTTATGCAGTCGATCAGACCTATTGACAGGAAGGGGGAAAATTAAAGGTAGAATAGATAGGATTTGAGCCATTATAGATTTTTGCTAGATGATCACCTTCTCTTGGCTTCAAAGATGGAAAGCCTTTAGCCTGAATCGGACTAATAGGCTGGTTCGTCAACTACTGGTCCTGTTTGCTTTGCTGATTGGCTTAGGATA
>JAKSDM010000452.1 GCA_022360135.1 Pseudanabaenales cyanobacterium
CCCTCAATTGATATGGTTCTGTGCTGTCCAACTCTATATTGAACGCCAGATCTGACGTCTAACTCCAAACTCAGAGGTATTAGACAACAGTTATGACAGGTAATACCTGCGCCATTTTTTCTTAAACCCCCTTGACAGCTGCCCGAACGTTCAGTACGGTGTAACTATACTGAACATTCGGTACAAATAAAGCGATCGCAAAGTTGAGTAGTTTTGAGTCGCTTCTTCTAGAGGCGACTAGAGACTTGATCCCACAAGCTTGGAGCCATTTATTCTTCGTGTTTGTACCGATCATTCTGTTCAGACGACGCCAACCCGATAAAGATTATTCTATTTCTACTTTATGAGCATGGACTACATGTTAAACCCCATACCCTACACCAAATGGCGCTGAAATAAGCCATGTGGGCAATGCCCACCCTACGGAATATCACGGCTTTTAGCGATTTATAAACGCTTATTTCAGTGCCATTCTACCCTACACCCTGGCTTAACCGGGATTTATTCCACCCAATTGAGAATTGCTGTGTATTCCCATTTTGGAGAGATATCCATGATTTCGCTTTACGGTCACGAACTGTCTGGAAACACTTATAAAGTAAGGCTTTTGCTTGAGCTGCTGAAGCTGGACTACGAATACAAGCAGGTTGATCTGATCAAAGGGGAACATAGACAGCTCCCTTATCTGGCCATCAACCCCTTTGGCCAAGTTCCCGCCTTGGTCGATGGCGATCAGGCGCTGAGAGACGCCCAGGCTATCCTGGTCTACCTGGCGCGGCAGTATGGCGGCGATATCTGGCTGCCCATTGATGCGGTTTCCCTCAGCCAGGTGGTGCGTTGGCTCTCCACCACTGCCGGAGAAGTGCGGCAGGGTCCCGAGAATGCCCGCCTCTATCACCTGTTTGGGGTCAAGACTATCAACATCGAACGAGCCACCGATAAAGCACATCTGATTCTGAAGCTGCTGGATGACCATCTGAGCGATCGCGACTGGCTCGAATTCGAACGCCCCACCATAGCTGATATTGCGGTGTTCCCCTACATCGCTCTAGCCCCAGATGGCGAAATCTCACTCGATGGTTATCCCCATGTGCTGGCCTGGATTGAACGAATAAAGCGCCTGCCCCACTTCATCGGTATGCGCGGCATTGAAGCCTCTGTCAAAGCGGCGTAGTAGGGCTCCGGTTTCTTGCCAGGGACCCGTTTTGTGGGAGAAAACGGGTCTCTAAATCTCTAAAGGAGATGATGAACTATGCAACTTGAAAAAAACAAAGGATGGATCCAAGCGGTGTCCCCTTTCCATGCGGGTGAACAAGCCATCCAAACTCGTCTGGGCGTCCGCGACAAAATGGAAAACATTGGTCGCCGTTTCATCCGCGAATCTATGCCCGACCAACACCGCAAGTTCTACGAACAATTGCCGTTTGTCATGGTAGGCAGCGTCGATTCCGAGGGACATCCCTGGGCGTCCCTCCTGACCGCACAGGCGAGATTTATCATCTCCCTTGACGCCGTGACGCTCCAGATCCAGGCCCGTCCGCTGCCGGGAGATCCCCTGAACAACACTCTACGCGAGAACACTGACATCGGCCTATTGGGGATTGAACTCGAAACCCGACGGCGCAATCGCCTAAACGGCAAAATCAAAGCGGTTGCAGAAGATGGGTTCGCCATCACCGTCGCCCAATCCTTCGGCAATTGCCCCCAATACATCCAAAAACGTCAGCTGCATTGGCTGCCTGAACGGCAAACAGCTGCGCCTAAAGACCCTCAACGCTTTACTCAGTTCACCCAGCCAATGCGGCGGCTGATTGCCAATGCCGACACCCTATTCATCGCCAGCTGCTACGCCGAAAGCGCCGAAAGCGCCAACCAGGGCGTTGATGTCTCCCACCGGGGCGGTAAACCAGGCTTTGTGCGCATTGAGAATGAGCGTACTTTCACCTTCCCTAACTTCACTGGTAACAACTTCTACAACACTTTGGGCAACCTCTTGCTAAATGACCGAGTGGGTATTCTCTTCCTGGATTTTGAAGCAGGTCACATCTTATCTATCACCGGCCACGCCGAAATTATTTGGCGAGGCGAGGAACTCAAAGCTTTTGAAGGCGCTGAACAACTGGTGCGCATCACCGCCGACAAAATCATTTACCTGCCAGAAGCCCTTCCATTCCGCTGGGACTTCCAGGAATATTCTCCGTCGCTGGCGTTTACGGGGCAATGGAATCAAACTGGTCTCTAGTAGGCCGATACAGTATCATTCCATTTCAGAAAAGAGAAGTTGCCCCCCTGATCCTGGGTTGCCAGACACGATCGCCTCCAAACCCTCCCGATCGCGAATGACAATCTTGCCGCCCCGCCTATACTGCACCGTCGCCTGTAAACTTTTCATCAAACGAGCACATTCTTCATAGGTAATCCCAATACTCCGCGCCATTTGGTAATAGGGCAACTTGATCCGCAGCTGTTCCCCAACCGTTGTTACTTCAGTTCCATGTTGCCAGGCTGAATATTGAATCAAGCGCGCTAATCGCACCACTGCCCGCTCTGAGACCAGGCCATGCACCATATTGTGAAGCTGTTGCAGCCGTTGGTTAAACACCACCAACAGGCGCAACGCCAGTTCCGGAGTTTGTTGGATCGTATCGAGGAGGGATGTTCTAGTAATCGTTAAAATCTGGCAATTCTCAATCGCCATGGTTGTTGCTGGCGCCTGACCGTCTCCAAACAGCGCCGGAGCCGCAAAAATGTCGCCTGCCCTGAGTGTCCGCAGAATCGTTTCTTTCCCCGTTGTCGCGCTCTTATGCACTTGCAGCGCTCCGCTGAATAAAACATGCAGTTTGGCCGGGAGCGGGTCACCCTCATGGAAAATGATTTCCTCCCGTTGATAATGCTGGATTTGGGTATGGGGTTGGAGCTGTTCTAGATCTTCGGGGCTGAGGGCGGCAAATAGAGAGAGCTGAGCCAGTTGTTCAATCGTCACTTTCATAGATGAGTGCGGGTGGCTAAGGCAAGGCATTGCTAACGCTTAGGGCATCGTGACGAATGAGTAAGGCATAGGTATCTGCCGCGCTCAGGCGTTTGGTTTGCGATCGCGCCAAGGTGAGTCAGAATCGTTCCGCCTTAATCACAGATTCTTCACTGAGTTGGACATATTCACCGTTTTTAAATTGATAGATCATCAGTGAAGTGGGACGAATGATATATTCGATGTCGCCGCTGGTCGCCACAAAACCGTTCTCTACCCCTTCAACATCATCAATCACAATTGAGTTGGCGGTTCCTTTTTCAGCGCCAATATAACGCATTCCCCCTTCCCTACGGCAAATATCGATGGTGTAGTTCTGGGTTTCAAAGAACGCAACTTGGTTGCCAGAATCACAAGCGGCTTTGGGGGCCGCCTCTGCCTGAGGCGATAGCGTTGTCTGACTAGAGGCCGTCACTGCGCCAGAGGCGTCAATGAAATCTCCACGGATCCAACCTTCTGTATTCGATCCATCAAACTTAACGTAATACCAGGTATAACCATCGTCGCCTTGGGCTTTTTTGAGCAGGGTGACCGGGTCATCCGGCAACCCATAGGAAGGCGCGCTAGATTTGGTCGTGGGTTGTGATCGAACGTTGATCTGGGCGTCTGGATCACGGCTGGTCAATCTGGCCGATTGAGGCGATAGGGCGGTTACATCAAATTGGGGAAGTGTTGCTGAAGCTGAATCCGGTTGAGTCTCTGACGCCGTTGCGCCCGATTGAGCCGTCGTGGCGGGTTCGGTCTGTATAGTCTGAGGCTGAGCTGGCGTCGA
>JAKSDM010000657.1 GCA_022360135.1 Pseudanabaenales cyanobacterium
ACGGGGTTTCCTGAGCAACATCATAGACCCGAGCTGTCAGGATTTGTTCAAGATAGTCACAGTAGATCACAGATCAAAGCCAAGGGTGGCAAAACAGCAGGTGACTATTAATTTTACGCCTTGATGGGTGAAGACTCTAGCCTGTCAACTGTTCAAGCGAAAACCAATAAATAACCCCAGCCTTTTGGCTGGGGCGCTTTACACATAGTTGAGTTAAGAATAAGTTGCGGATTACAGATGAGGATTTATGTCCTCACTATTAGTCTATGAATTGAATCATAAAGGGTGAATAAACCCGGTGTAAAACTTCTCCAAAGCCTTTTTTCTGGGTAGCCTTTTTTCTGGGTGTAGGGTGTGAGGTGTACAGTCAGAGCATTCAGATCAACTTACCTGCCTATTGCCGAATTTGGTTAAGGTTCCTGGAATAGAGTGAGTAATCTCATAGGAAAGATAGGAGAACCAAGCTGTCAGACTTCCCCCCAGCAGCAGCAGGATATCCTTAAGCATGCTCCAAGTTAAAACATAATCTGCTGATGTACTGAAGGAAGTGTAGCTTTGTGAAGCCGTTGGCGATTGGACATTCATCCCGAAGCGATTGAAGAGACTCCCTACTTGTCTACCTAGGTTCAAGCCAAACCGGTGCAAACCCTCCTTAGCAGTTTGCGCCAGGGACTGCTGAGTGGAAGCAAAGTTCTGGCCTCTATTGGGGAAGAAGCGGTAGGGCGCAATCAGCAGGAACGGCAATAGCTTAAACAGGAGTGGAGCCATGATTAGCCCCAAGAGCAAACTGAGTAAGCTGGTTATATCGAACATGATGGTATAGACGCCATCATGTTTTTCTTTAAGACGCCGACCTAGCATCCACAGGAATAGGGCTTGAACAATCAGATAAATCCAGGCCATAACTCACCTTCTTAAAAAATGCTATTTGAGTGCTGATTAGGGTTCGAAAGGGCGAATTTAGAGAGCGCTAAGGGAGACATTCAAGTTCAAATGAATTTGGTTGCCTACCTAAATGTTGGATGTTATTGCATCCCCGATCCCTTCAACCGCGATCGCATTTCCTCTATCAGTTATCAGGTTCTGTGACCGCACTCTAAATGCTTGATCTATTGTGGCGGTTAGGGGCGTTTCCTACTACGGCCAAGTGGATAGCCAGCTGGATGTTTTCATATTACTGGTGAATTTAACATTTAGAAATATTGGCTGACTAATTCGATTGGCTTATCGCATTCTGGAGTTTTGGCAGCCGTAAGTATTAGAGGGCAAAATGACTCAGAATCACTCTGACCTCCCCCAATCCGTCACCCTAGAAACTGCTTGGCGTCTCTATGCCCAGCTGCAGGAAAACGCCACAGCAGTTTTTAAGCAATACCTGAGTTTGCAAGGTTGGTTGATCGGCCTATTTGTCACCGCTACCCTATTAGCGATCCTGACCTGTACGATAGAGAGCGGGCCTAAGGCTATCCTGTTGAGTGAGGCGCTGCGGGCCAGTTTGGTTCTAGTCGCCCTTGGCGGTGTGCTGGTTTTTGTTCTGGTCAACCGGTTGCAACAAGGGCAATACTGGCTCATTCTTCAAGCCGGGGCGGCGGCAGTCGGGAAAGCGATTTACTGGTATCGAACCTTGCTCCAGTGCGAGGCGGAACGTCATCATTGGCTGCAGGCCCAGATCGCGGATATTCAGCGTCAAATATTTGAGACGATCGCAGGCGATTGGATGCTAACGCCCTATACCGGACAATTGCCAATTGGCGACTTCCCAGCATCGCCAACGAACGATCCGGGGTTTTCTGATTTACTCGCGGATGATTACCTGCAGTATCGGTTGGAACTCCAACTTGACTGGCATCGCCAGGAACTGGCGAAACTCAATACTCGACGAACTCGCTTACGGATCGCGATCTTTGGGTTGGGCGGGCTGAGCGCACTGGCGCCAGCACTGGGGGGCGGCTTAAGTATTTGGGTGGCCCTTACTACTGCCCTGGGGTCCGCCTTGATCGTTTGGTTAGAGGTCTGCCGACTAGATGGGTTGATTCAAGCCACAAATCAATTGATTCTGGAGCTAACTATTATTCAAACCCATTGGCAGAGTCTCAATGTCGAGGAGCGCACAGGCATCGCCTTTTTCCAGTTAGCGATCGCCACCGAGGAGGTAATCTGGAGCTTTTACAGCCAACCTGCCGCCGCCATGCGTCAAGTGGTGGCTGAATTCAAGGACCAGACCCATGATCTACTGACCCGAGTGAGAAGAGCCCCTGTCCCCGATGAGATAGATCAAGCGCTACAGCGCACATATCGACTTGAATCTGTGACGTTGCCAGCAGAGCCAGTGGAGTTAGCAGAGGCAGGGGAAGCTGGAGAAGCTGGGGAAGCTGGGGAAGCTGGGGAGCTAGAAAAGCCAGCAGAGCCAGCGGAATCGCCAACTATCTCTTTGACTGAGTCGATTGAGACGGCGATCGCCCCCACCGCAAAAGAACCTGAAAAGCAACCCCAACGGGGGGCCCCCCATGCCTTTGTGGTCATGCCCTTTGGGCGCAAACAAGGACGGGATGGGGGCTGGATTGACTTTGACAGGATTTATGGCGACTTGATCAAGCCCGCTCTGGCAGAAGCTGGATTTGAGCCGTTTCGTGCGGATCAGGAAACGGTTAGCGGCGACATTCTAACGGACATGTTCCAGGAACTTTTACTGGCTGACCTGGTAATTGCCGATTTGAGTATTGATAACGCCAATGTGTTTTACGAGTTAGGGGTGCGCCACTCTATGCGTAAGCGGGGGGTGATTCATATCCAGTCTGGGCGAGACTACATGCCCTTCGATATCGTCAGCGTCCGCACTCTGCCCTATCGATGCGATGACAGGGGGCGACCCGATCCGCACTACCTGGGAAAAGATAAAGAAGCGCTGGTCAAAATGATTCAGGCCACCTGGAAATCAGAGCGGAATCGGATTCACAGCCCCATCTTTAATTTACTCGATGGTCTGGTGGAGCCCGATCGAAAAATGCTGCAAACCCCTCTAGCGACTGGATACTGGCAAGAATACACCGACTTACAAGAGCGGATTAAGATTGCTCAACGACAGAAACACATCGGCGATGTCTTATTGCTCACCGAAGAAGCCGTCAATCCTTTAATCAAGGAAGATGTGATTGCGGAGGCAGGCAAAGCGTTAAACAACATTGGAAATTCTGCTCTGGCTTTGAAGACCTATCGCCAAGGGCTGACGATCAATCCTGAAAATATTGAGTTCCGTTGTGAAGAAGCTCGGCATCTAAGCCGCCTGCAGCAATCGAACGAGGCCATTGTAAAGCTAGAGCGATTATTGGAGGATGAACCGACCCAGACCAATGCGATGGCTTACCTGGCCCGCATCTATAAGGATTTGTGGAAAGGTAAATGGATTGACATTGAAGATCCAGAAACTCGCATACAAGAGGCTTATGACGCCTCTCACTTTCTGCAAAAATCAATCGAAAGCTACCTCAGGGCGTATCGCCTCAATCAAAATGATTATTATCCCGGCATCAACGCCTTTACCCTCAGCGTCGTCTTGGATCATTTGGCCCAACGGCTTGGCCCTAGCGGTGATCCGGAAGAAGACGCTTACCGACAGCAATTGCCATCCTTACAAGGGGCGGTTCAATTTTGTTTGAGCTGTAAGACTAAACAGAATCCCAAAGATGTCTGGGCGGCTGGTTCTCTGGGGGACTTAGCTGTTTGCACCGCTCAAGACCCAAGGCAAGTGGCGATCGCCTATAAAAAGGCGCTAACTGCACTCTGGCAAAATAAATTCGCCCTAGAGTCAATCCTTGATCAGCTCAGAATGTTAGCCTTATTAGACTTTCGTCCTGACTATGTGCGAATGGGGATTGAGGTGATTGAGGAGGAACTCCAAAGTTACGAAAGTCAGGAGATCGTTCCAGAAGCAGAAGCAGCCCAACAACCCGCCAAGGTTTTTCTGTTCTCCGGTCACATGATTGATGCGCCCGATCGTCCTAAACCCCGTTTCCCAGCCAGAATGGAAAAGGAAGCGCAAAAGAGAATTGAATCGGTGCTGGAAAAACTAGAGGCCCAAGCCAATTGCACCGCTATCACCCCAGGGATTGCCTGCGGCGGCGACATCCTCTTCATCGAAGCTTGCTTGCAGCGCAAAATGAAAATAGAAGTCTATCTGCCGTTTGATAAAGCGGACTTTATCCAACAATCAGTCATTCGGGGAGGAGATGATTGGGTAGAGCGGTTCCATGCGATCGCAAACCATCCCAGTGTGACAATCCACATCCAGTTAGACCGGTTGGGGTCAGTCCCGGAAGGAGAAAATATCTACGAACGCAACAACCGCTGGGCGCTTTATTCAACCTTGATGTATGGTATTGAGCGCACCCGACTGATTGTTTTGTGGAATGGACAGGGCAGTGGCGCCCCGGGTGGTACAGGCGATATGGTGCAGCAGGTTCGTCAACTGGGCGGGATTGTTGAACACATTAATACTACCCAGTTTGACTACTGGAAAAATGGAGACGAGGTGATAGATTTTGCTAAGGTTGCAGCCGCCTCAAGTTAGAACTTGACTACACCCCGCTCTCTACACCCTGCCTTCACTAAGATGTATTTCACCTAAGTGAGATCGCTGTATTTGCAAGCAACTCTTTTTGGCAGCCCGGTTTAAGAATCAAGGCTACACTTTAGGTTGAGAGGATAAATATCTGTATTGCAGTTATCAGTGGGAGCAAACTTAGCAATGCATTGTATCAACGGTTCGGGGGCCATTCTTATTAGTATGCTGCTTCTGAGCACCCCAATCCCTCTTGCCCAAGCCCATTCCAACCAGCTGAAGATCCTAGCGTCGAGCGCTAAAGACTTGCTACAACAGGGTCAAGCGCTTGCCAATCAGGGATATTACCAGGGCGCGATCGCGATTTACAACCAAGCCCTTCAAGTGGATCCAGACTATACGGCGGCCTACATCAATCGGGGTCTGGCTTACCACGATATAGGGGATTTTGACCAGGCGATCGCAGACTTTACCGAGGCATTAGAAATCGATCCGGATAGCGCCGAGGCCTACAATGCCCGAGGCGAAACGCGCACTCATATAGAAGATGTTGAAGGGGCGATCGAGGATCTAAATCGAGCGGTTCAATTAGTCCCTAATTACACGCAGGCTTATATTAACCGAGGTGTAATTTACGCCGTCGGAGGCGACTTTAATCAGGCCCTGGAGGATTTCAATCAAGCGGTTCAGGCCGATCCCAGTTCTGCAGACG
>JAKSDM010000896.1 GCA_022360135.1 Pseudanabaenales cyanobacterium
CCACTTGGGTATGCCGGATAGCTATGCCTTAAATTCCTAAAACTCCTTTCTCAAAGGGAGAATAGTGACCAGAAATGATTCACGCAACAAAGCCATTTCGTATCCTCGCGGCGGCTTAATCGGGAGGTTTCGCAGATATAGAAACGAGGCTTGAGCACCCGATTCCAACAGCAAAATCAAATCGGCTTCGGGATTATAGCCATCGACCGCATCGAGAATGTGGCTGGTGATGTGGTGATGGGTCAGAATGACCGTGTCGGGAGTGGCTAAGGCTAACCAGGCGTTGAGAAAAGGGGCGAGGCGAGATCGCGGGATATAGTGCGCCGGAAAGCTTTCCCCGGTAATACCCAACTGCGGTGAATTAAGGCTACACACCACTGCGCCCCGCTCCCCCGCCAGGAACCCACTCCAGGCGTTGTAGCCCAGGGGCGAGAGGTTGGTAGCGACAAAGGATTCTTGCCAATTCGCTTGGGTTTGATCAGTCATAATCTATTTCCTCTGGCGTGAACACCACTCGATGGGGATAGTCGGCATCTGACACACCACCTGGGGAAAATGGGCAATGGCGGGCGCAACCTGCTCCCAGATACCTACGGCTCGGAAAATTTTGGCGGACAGTGGCGATAGGGCATAGGCACGGGGGCGATCGCCCACCTGGGCCTCCGCCTGAACCTCAATCACGGCAATGCGCAGCCCCGCCCCCCGCAGCCCACAGGCCAGAGTCAGTCCAGGAATGCCACCTCCAACGATGATTAAGTCATAGTGGGATACGCTCATGACTCGGCCTCATGAACGCACCAGGCTATTCCTGTTTTGCTCAGAAGCAGAATTCCAGACCGATGCCCCAGGGGAGGCCGCCCGCACCGCCCGGAACATACCAAAGCGACACAATCCTGCCCCAAAGGCCAGCCGCATTAGCAAGAAGGTGGGCACTTCCCGCAGGGACTTGATGAACCCAATAACGCCAAATTTGAGTAATCCTTCTGGGCGGACAATGCCCTGCCAGATGGAATCCAGCCAAGCGGGGAGGGTTTCTTGGGTCCAGTCAGTGGTGGTTACCCGACCGGCAACTAGCCCCGTCGCTTCCAACTGTTCCGCAAAGCCTTCGATACTGGAAAACGCTGGGTGAGACCACTGATCCAGCAGTTGTCGCATCACCGGACGCTCCCACCCATTGAGGGGTTTGCGTCGGTCGTCCCGCTGGTTCCAGTCCGCCACCACCAAAATGCCGCCCGGTTTGAGGACGCGCAGCATCTCCTGGGCATAGCGGGCCTTGTCGGGCATATGCGGCCCCGCCTCAATAGACCAGACGACATCGAAACTGGCATCTGGGAAAGAGAGATTCAAGGCATCATCCACCTTGAATTGGGCATTGATATCTGGAGGAGTCAATGCCTGCGCCCGCCTCACCTGCTGGGGGCTGATGGTAATGCCCGTCACGGCAAAGCCATAGTCCCGCGCCAGAATGCGGCTGCTGCCGCCGATGCCACAGCCCACATCCAGCACTGTTGTTCCTGGGGGTAAGCCCTCTAAGCCGCCCCAGCGAACCATTTCATGAACAAAATCATGCTTGGCTTTAATGAAATTTTTGCGCCGGGGAGGAGAGCCATAGTGACCCAGGTGGATATGTTCTCCCCAATAAAACTCCAGAATGCCGTCCTGAGTCCAGTCATCGTAGGACTGGGCAACCGAAGAGGCAGATTGATACTTTCGGGCGGTTAGCAAGTAGGCTGCCAGTCCTGCAAGTAGCAGAAGTAGAACAATACTCAGACTCCAAAGCAAAAGATTCATCAGATTTACAGTTTATTTTGTGGTTTAGAACAAAG